>NZ_DDNS01000036.1:4374-22876 GCF_002341255.1 Psychrobacter sp. UBA2514 | reverse complement strand
ACCTTTACCATTGAGCCGATGATTAACCAAGGCACGTGGCAGACTAAGATTTTGCCAGATGAGTGGACAGCGATTACCAAAGACCGCAAACTGTCCGCTCAGTGGGAGCATACGATGGTCGTAACCGACAATGGCTGTGAAGTATTTACCACGCGCCCTGAAGAAGATTTGAGTTTTTTGACACAGTAAGACCATAAAAGATCGCCTAGGCGGTCTTTTTTTTGGCCGATGGTTAGCGTGTATCGAGTTAGGACAGATTGAGTATTGTGCTTACTGGCTTTTTGTCTTTATACTCGATGATGTAATCCCTTATTGTGGTGCCTTTATTCATGCATGCTATTTGAGACTTTTATCAGCATTCAGTATGCTGTTGGTGCGCCGCTTTTTAGCCCAAACGTTTTATTTTTAAACTCTTAACTGGATAACACTCATGTTTACTTGTGATGTCGCTTCTATTGATCTAACGCCCCTACCGCTACTATCAAATGATACGGCGACAGATAACTCGCTGTTGTCAGAGCAAAATACGACAGATAAAGCGCTGCTTGGCATTCCTGAATGGCTGGCACAAATCAATGAGGATATCAGCCGTGCCCTTGAGCGTGGTGCCAATATCCGTCAATTGGTCGAAGCACGTGCCTGCGCGATTGATAGCTTACTCATTGCGCTATTCAAATGGTTTGAGCTAGATAAGACGGATTTGGCATTGTTTGCAACGGGTGGCTATGGACGCGGTGAGCTGTCGCTTTATTCAGATATTGATATCCTGCTGTTATCTCCTGACGAAATTGGCGCTGATGCCAGTAGTAAGATTGATAAATTGGTCGCATTGCTGTGGGATATCGGGTTGGAGCCTGCGCTGTCTGTACGTAGCGTCAACGATGCGTTAGAAGCTGCACTTGACCATACGATAGCCAGTGCCCAGCTCGAAGCTCGATTGTTAATCGGCAATGAAGCACTGCGAGATATGCCCATCCAAATCGTTAACAAGCAGTGGTCTCCTCGTGCCTTTTTTGATGTAAAAATGGAAGAGTCCAAGGCCCGTTATCTACAACATAATGCAACTGAGTATAATCTTGAACCCAATATCAAAACGGCCCCAGGTGGTTTGCGTGACATTCATATCATCGGCTGGGTGACCAAACGCTATTTTCGTGTGGGCAAGCTCTATGACTTGGTACAACAAAACTTTTTGACCGAAAAAGAGTTTGATGAGTTAAGCTTTGCAGAAGGCTATCTATGGCAGATACGGCATTATCTGCATGTGCTGACCGGACGTAACGAAAACAAGCTGTTGTTTGATTATCAGCGTGAGATTGCTCAATTAATGGGTTACGAGACCCAGCCAGATGACCAGCCCAATGCGGCCGTTGAACGCTTTATGCGTGATTACTATCGCTGTGCCATGCAAATATCAACGCTGTCTGAGATGCTGACCAACCACTATTATGAGACCATCATAGAGCCCAGCCTGCCTGATGATGAGCGCCCCAAAAAGCAGCCGATCAATGCAAGATTCAACCGTGTTGGTGATCATATTGCTATAGCGCACCATCGGGTTTTTGCTCAGCATCCTGAATCTATTTTAGAGATGTTCTTATTAATGGGTCAGCACGGTATCGACAAGGTTCGCACCCATACCTTGCGTGCACTCAAAATTGCGGCACGCGGCATTGACCAGACCTATAGAGACAACCCTGTTCACAAAGCTTTATTTTTATCTAATCTAAAAGAGCAAAACTATCTGTTCCATCGTTTGCGCACCATGAATCGCTATGGGGTATTGGGCAACTATATTCCTGCTTTTGCGCAAGTCACGGGTCTGATGCAATATGATTTGTTCCATCGCTATACGGTGGACGCGCATACGTTATTTTTGATTCGAATTTTGCACCGCTTTACCGATCCTATGTTTTCTGAAGAGTTTCCACTGGTCAGCACTATTTTTCAGCGCATCGAGCGCAAAGAGATTTTGGTACTGGCCGCGATGTTCCATGATATCGCCAAAGGTCGTGGCGGCGACCATAGTGAGCTTGGTCAGACAGAGTCCATTGAGTTTTGTCTGTCACATGGCATGAGCTTAGCCGACGCCAATTTGGTTGGCTGGCTGACTCGCTACCATCTATTAATGTCGATTACCGCACAGAAAAAAGACATCTCAGACCCTGAGGTGGTGACTGTCTTTGCAGACCTTATCGGTAATGTGACGCATTTGAATCACTTGTACGTACTCACCGTTGCTGATATGAATGCAACCAACCCGCAGCTTTGGAACAGCTGGCGGGCAACGCTGATGAAACAACTCTACTCGCAGACACGGCGCATTTTGCGCGCCGATATTGATGCGCCGACCAATCGCCAGGATATGATCAGCGCCACTCGTGCGCAGGCGCTCGCGATGCTAGACAATGTCAATAACCAGCACATGAATCGCGAGGAAGTGTTACGTCTGTGGGACGATTTGGGCGATGAGTACTTTTTGCGAGAGATTCCAGAAGATATCTTGTGGCACACCGAAGCCATCTTAAACCATCCACCGATTGGGCTTGCTTCTAATGCGGATAGTCCGCCACTGGTGGTTTTGCGTGAGCATCGCGAGCTGGCACTGGATGCCGTACAGGTATTTGTCTATACCCAAGATCAGATGAATCTGTTTGCCGTTACGATGGCGGTGTTCGATCAGATGAATCTTGATGTATTAGATGCCCGTATTATTACTGCTACCCGCGACTTTGCCTTGGATTCTTATGTGCTGCTAGATCCTAGTGGTACGCTGTTGGTCGATGAAGACAGTCAACAAGAACTTAAACAGCGCCTGATTGATGCCTTTAAAGATCCAACAGTACTAAAGCTCACCAACAAACGTATGCCACGTCAGCTCAGGCATTTTGAAGTGGCTACGGTGATTAACTTTGAGTTTAATGAGGCATCTGACCAGCATATCATGAGCTTAGAGACATTGGATCAGCCAGGACTCTTGGCTCGGGTTGGACAGATATTTTTGCAGGAGCAAATTGAGGTTCATGCGGCTCGTATTACGACCTTAGGCGAGCGCGCAGAAGATATGTTTTATATCAGTGACCAAAATGATAAGCCCTTATCTGCTGAACGACTTGATGCGTTAAAATCAGCACTGCTCGCCAGCCTAGCGACCAAAAGAGAAAACAACGTGGTTTATAGCTATTAATTGAATGACAACATCTTTGATGACAAGAGCGCGCTTTACAGCGTGCTCTTGTATATTATATTGTCAGCATGTTCTATCAGCTCTACATCAGCAAGCTCTGGTGGTAAAACACCTACTTCAAGTAGCTGCTGCTCCATGATTAATCGTCCAGCCTTGATTTCTTTTTGTAATAAGCAATGCAAGCTTGATAAATGAAACTCGCCATTAAGATAGTCACCCAGCTGCCTCAAGGAAATGGGCGACTTGGCATGCACGTCAGGATACAGACTATCCTCTGCCAAAATAATCATTTCATTGAACGTCTCTTCACGCATCAGTTCATCATTGTCTATCTCATCCTGCAACTTATTCGCCAGACGGCCTTTCGCTGCAAGAATACCAACAAAAAATATAGTCTGTAAGATAAATAAAGCAATGTATTGCCACAAAGATAACGATAGATTCAACATATTATTTAGCAGCATCAGCGCCATGGCGACAACCACGTAACCAACCAACTGCCATAGTAACCACATGATTAAGCTATTTTCGCCATACCAAAAGATTTTCTTCTCTTGATGCTCAATCAATTGCTGCCTCGCCTGCCACCAGCACGCTTCACGTTCTTTTAGCAGCGCATATACGTTAATAGGATGCGCACCTGCATCAGGAGTGTCATTATTGATATTTTTAGCGATGAAGTTATTATGATTTAGTACACTAGGCATATCAAACTGTCCTTAAAATGATCTGTCTCTGGCACTGACAGTCATCTTTTATATTGTTATAAGTTATCAGACGCGAAGCGTTCAATGCGCTTTGTAAGTACGACTGAATGGGCTATGATAAGGTCAGCCGTTCAAGCACAATAAATTCGCATTCACGTTATGAGAAGAAAAAGGCAAAAGAGGTATTACACTGCTCTAATGTAAATTTTCTTTATAACTTTATTATTAATTGTCTATTATAGTTATCACACTTATGAATCACAACTTAAAGCATCTACATCCTTATCCCTTTGCCAAGATGGCAACCTTACTCGCTGACAGTATACCTGCCGACGGTTACAGCGAAATCAAGCTGGGTATTGGTGAGCCAAAACATGAGCCACCAGCATTTGTACTGGACGTACTACGCGAAAACTTGGACAAAATAAGTCGTTATCCGACCACCAATGGTATGTTTGAGTTACGTCAGACGATTGCGCACTGGTTAGAGAAGCGTTTTTTTCTTAGCCATGTCGATGCCAACACCCAAGTTTTGCCAGTAATGGGTACTCGCGAGGCCATTTTTAGCTTTGTACAAGCCGTCATAAATCATGATACCGCTGATAACGAAAGCACGTCCTCTTCAGCCTCTAATGCGTCGTCTTTGGTTGTTATGCCCAATCCGTTCTATCAGATATATGAAGGTGCAGCAATATTGGCACAAGCGACGCCCCATTTTGTTCCCTGTACGTTAGACAATGACTTTAAGGGGGATTATCGCGCGGTGCCAAAAGACGTTTGGGCACGCACGCAGCTTGTATTTGTCTGTAGTCCGAATAACCCAACGGGTTCGGTTATGACTATGGAGGATTGGGAATATCTCATTCGTTTATCAGACCAATACGGTTTTGTTATTGCCAGCGACGAGTGCTATAGCGAGCTGTATTTTGATACTGCTCCGATTGGCTTACTGCAAGCTTGCGCGAATCTGGGTCGCCGTAATTTCAAAAACTGTATCGTATTCCATTCGTTATCCAAACGCTCGAACCTACCTGGTTTACGCTCTGGGTTTGTGGCGGGCGATGCCAAGATTTTGCAGTCTTATTTGCAATATCGTACTTACCAAGGCTGTGCGATGCCGATACCGCATCAGCTTGCCTCTATCGCTGCGTGGCAAGATGAAAAGCATGTCGCACACAATCGCGCCCTTTATCAAGAAAAGTTCGCGCTATGGATGTCAGAGCTTGGCGAGTTGCTAGATTTGCGCATGCCAGAAGCTGGATTTTATTTTTGGATAAAAGTACCTGAACCGTTCGATGGCGATGATGAAGTATTTGTCAAAGCATTATACGAGCAGGCCAATATCCACGCATTGGCAGGACGCTACTTGTCACGCGAGGTTGATGGGAATAATCCTGGAAAAGGCTATGTCCGTGTTGCTTTGGTCGCGAGTGTCGAGGAGAGCCGCGAAGCAATCAGTCGTATTCGAAAGTTGCTGGCGGCATAAACAGCCACTCAAAAAGCTTTTATCTTGAGCTAATAAAGCAGCCTCTAATAACCACAATATAAATAGGGTTATTAGAGGCTTTTTGCATGAATAGTGCTATAGTAAAGTCTCTACTGCAAAATATACCATCAAGGATGATGCCATGCCCCATCTTGACTTTACCCAGCCGCCCTTTGACGTACTGAGTCTAGCTGAACGTCAAAGCATCAGAAAAAACACGAAGATCCGCTATCTTGCTAGAGATGAGATCCTACCCGCAGCAGACTTGCAGTATCTATATGTGGTCATCAAAGGACAAATTGAGCAATCACTGGGTGGTGAATTTGTCGCCTCTTATTTGGGCAGCAACCATTCTGATGAGCCAAACAATAATGACTGGTTTGATAGTCGCCGCTTACCTGAGTCACTCATAAAAAATGGTGTGCCAGAAAGTAAAAACACGCCTATACAGCCGTACCAGTTTCGGGCCAGTGAGGAGACATTGCTGCTACAAGTCGATGGTGCCACTGTCGATAAAATCAGCGCGCAAAATCATCTGGTACGCCAAATGCTATCAGACAAGCTACCCGAAAGACTAAAGGCATTGCGACAGCGCCGTAGCAACAAAGCCCTAAACCCTGCTGGCTATACCCATCAACAAGAAGTGCAGCAAATCATGCTGCAACCTGTCATCGACGTCCATTTATTGCCAGTACATATTGTCGATGCCAATAACAGCTTGTACGAAGCTGCGCGTATCATGACCGAGGCTGGGCTAAAACACGTACTGGTACGACCGCTGAACTATGTAGAAAATATACGAGACACTGAGCAGCCAAAACTGCTGTTAGGCATTCTCACCGATACGGATATTTGTCGCGCTGTGAGTGACAGACAAGATCCCGCTATTACGCTTTGCCAGCGCTATACCAATTTTAACCTGCGTACGATCAAGGCCACTGACGAGATTGGCGATGCGTTGCTCACTATGACTCGCTATCGCATTCACAGGCTGCCAGTCATTGATAGCAGTGGTGATGTCGTCGGCGTGCTTGGACAAAACGATATGCTCGCCCACATTGGTCATCACTCACAGCTCATTAGTATTCAAATCGAGCAAGCAACCGATCTATCAAGCCTAGATACCGCAGTCGAGCTTATCGGTCGCTATATTCGTGCGCAGCATCAAAACGGTGTCAAAATCGGTAATATCAGCCGCATGGTACAGACGTTGAATGCGCAAGTATTTACCAAGCTCTGGCAGCTGATCATACCTGATGAAGTGATAAGCAATACTTGTCTCATCGTCATGGGCTCAGAAGGTCGCGGCGAGCAAATCATGCGTACCGATCAAGATAACGCACTAATCATTCGTGATGGCTATACGCATCCGGATTTGGCACAGTTTGCCGATACCTTTAATACTCGTTTGGCGATGCTTGGCTATCCGCTGTGTGATGGCAATATTATGATGACCAATCCTATGTGGCGACAACCGCTCAAGCAGTTTACCGCGCAGATTGGCTCATGGTTTAAAAACACTGACCCCATGCATGGCATCTACTTGTCCGCCATAATGGATGGTGAATACGTCTGCGGTGATGAAACCCTACTTACACAGGTACGTCAGCATTTAAGAATGGCTCACAGACAAGCCGATCCAATGTTTGTCCGGCAATTTGCCCGTGCAGCATTGCAGTTTGGCGATGTCAATCAGTGGTGGCAAAAGTTTGTGCCTTTGATAGGGGGTAAATCTATATCAGCAGATATCGATCTAAAAAAAGCAGGCATCTTCCCATTGGTTCATGGTATTCGTACGTTGGCATTAGAAAATGATGTGCTCGATGTGCCTAGCAGTAAAGATCGCCTAAAGGCATTGGTGCAGTCTCATGCCCTGACCCAAGAGCGCGCCGATACATTATTGGAGGCGCTAGAGTTTTTTATGGCGCAGCGTTTATCAGTCGCACTGTCAACCGATGACAAACAGGCAAGGCAAGTCGATCCAACGACACTAACCGCACTAGAACGCGACCTGCTCAAAGAATGTCTGGCCGTGGTAAAAAGTTTTAAAAATCAGCTGCGTCAACACTATCAGTTAGAAATAGCATAAATATAGCAATAGAATAAATAAATGGATGATCAACATGAGCTGGTTACAGCAGTTATCTTGCGCTTGGCAAAAGACGCAGCTACAGCGTCCGGAGCTGGCATCAATGTTCACCACACCGTCGGCTGAGCAGTGGGTAGCGATTGACTGTGAAATGACTGGCCTGAACCCCAAAAAGCACCATTTATTATCCGTGGCAGCGATACATATCAATGGCAATACGATCGATACGGGTAATGGCATGCACTTAGTTTGCAGACCGCCTGTAATGCCAGATCGGGATACAATTGTCATTCATGGTCTGCGTACTGCTGATGTCGAGCATGGCATGAGTTATGACGAGATGCTGGCTCTCTTGTTACCTTTTATTGATAACCGACCCATCGTCGGGTTCTGCACACAGCTCGACATGGTATTTTTAAACCCTTTGGTCAAACGCTATATGGGAACGACCCTGCCCAACAAAGTCATCGATGTGCGTCAATTATACAGTCGACGTATGGGCGACCGTACGCAAGGTATTCCCAATCAAACGCAGCATTTGACTAATATTCTGGCGCATTATGGTATTCCTGAGCTTGGCGCGCATGACGCTTATAACGATGCAATAATGACGGCGATGGCATTTTTGCATGTACGCTAGCCTTTATTATTGACGATAAAATTGAGCTTCTGAGAGCATATGCGAAAACAGCAACTCATGTTACCATAAGCAGTTTTTGCCACCTGATGAAAGATGCTCATGCGATACCGTTCAAAGCGCGACCATCAGTCGCCCATTACTGCCAAAACTGCCGCAATCTGTAGCCGTGTATTACCCTTTCACTTATCTAATAAACGTCTGGCTACCCTCACGCTATTCGCCACGATGATCATAGCGCCTGCTTATGCACAGGCGGCTCTACCAGCCCCCATTGAAGCATCATTGTCACGTGCCAATCTGACAGCGTCTGATATCAGTCTTATCGTAACGCCTGTGGGTAACAAAAATGCCAGTCGACTGCCCGCGTCTGTGCAAGTGATTGATAGCCGTGATACAGATCGCCAATCGACGCGACCCTCTGACTATAACGCTGTGACTGCTAATGAAAACAATAGCAGCCAAAATGTGACAAAGACAGATAACCTAGCGACCAACATCACCACTCATACTGACTCACAAAGCGCGCTAATCACTATTGAACAGCGTACGATTGAACAGCATGAGCGAAAAATACATACGTATACTAATGATCCTTATACGTATCAGAGTGTAGAGAGCATACCGACGGTTGTACCTGATGAGAACCCCTCCCTTACTAATGATGACAATAGCGCAGTGAGCACGGATAATGCCTCGGTAAAAATCTCCTTTTCACCACTATTGAATCATCAGCCTGATGTACCGCGCACGCCTGCCAGTACCATGAAGTTGGTACCCACTTTTATCGCGCTTGATACATTGGGGGCAGGTTTTGTATGGCACACGCGGGTTTATCATACGGGTATACAAGTCGGTGATACCTTGATGGGCGACTTGATCATTCAAGGCAGCGGCGACCCTAAGATGACTCATGAGCGATTAAAGCAGCTCCTTTATCAAGTGCAAGCGGCGGGTATTCGCCATATCAATGGCGATATCATCGTTGATAGCAGCATTTTTGAGTCGGTGAGCAAAGATCCTGCCGCCTTTGACAATGCGCCACTGCGTCCTTACAACGCCAGTCCAGATGGGTTTTTGGTGAACTTTAGCACCGTCGGTATCAAGACTCACCCTTTGGACAACGACCACGCAAGCTTGACTTATAAGCCGCGACTGGCTAACTATCAACTCCCTAATAAGATCCGCACACGCGACGCGGCTTGCGGACAGGTAAGCTACAGCCTATCGCCGCAGTGGCAAGCGGAGCGGCTAGCACTCAATGCTAGCCTGCCAAAAAGCTGCGGTGAGCATGTGTTTTATGTGGCGTATCCTGATGCCAAAACGTTTGCCGCACACGTCATTGCTGCAAAATGGCAAGCACTAGGCAATACACTGAGCGGACAAGTGATCTCACAAGAAACCCCTTACGATGCCAAAAATACTTCAAAATTAGTACATGGTCTCACGGCTATTACCATGTCGCCTTTGCCTATGGTCAGCTATCCTTCATTGGACTTAACGCAGCAAATTTATGACATCAATCATTTTTCAAACAATGTCATGACAGAGCAAGTTGCCTTATCCATCGGCGCTTATGACACAACTGAGCGCGCCAATATGCCTGCTAAAAACAGCACGCAAAAGGCCGCCAGCTTGTACCAGTATCAGCCGATGCATACTGACTATCTTGCAGCGCTAACACACATCAGCCAATGGTGGCAAACCAACCTAAGCACACCGCCACCTTATTTGACCAATGGCTCGGGACTCTGCCGCGACTGCACCATCACCGCTGCCAATCTAAGCGAGCTGTTGACTTACGCTTATAATCACCCAAGCTTTGATGCGTATGTAGACTCGTTAGGTATCGCTGGAGTCAGTGGCACCATTGCCGCTCATAGTGAGCGACTACCTGACTCAGCAGCGATTGGCCGAGCGTGGATAAAAACAGGCACACTAAATAATGTCACATCGATGGCAGGTTATGTCAAAGGATTATCAGGTCAAGACTATGTGGTTGTCGGACTCATCAATACCGAGCAAGCGCTCAATCCTTATACGGCAAGACCTGTATTAGATGCAGTACTTGACTGGACCGCTCAGCGCTAATGGTTTTGCTAAAGCGATGCTTAGTGAGCAGTAGTAAAGCAGCAGCAGATATTTTGACGCCCGTGGTATGATTATTTGCACAGCAATTATGACTGCTATGTTTATGAATACATTTTTAAAACTTTTATTTTTACCTTTATAAAGGCAAGCTTATGTCACGCCAGACAACCAATCTCAGTAAGCCTCGCACGCTTGCGTCAAGTCAGCCTAAACTGGCGCAATATATTGGGTTTTTCGCCATTGGTTACATCCTTGCCAGCGCCATATTTATGATGATTCAGACCAAGATTGCGCTTAATTCGCAACTGGTCATGGTCGTCTCTATCATCGTCGGTGCCTATATTGCTGTCAGCAAATTCATCAAGCATCAGCAGCGCGCTTTGGCTAAAAATGAAATCAACCGGCTCATGTTTGGCGGTGTTGCGGTGGTTTGGTTATTGACGGTCCTTTATTTTTTAGCCATATGGTTTTTGTTATTTGATGGGGTTAGCCGTGAGGTATTACTCGAGATGGCTATGGCGCGGCCTTTGCCCTTGCTTTCTTCATTGGTGCTGATGCTGGTATTCACCTTGGTCAGTACGCGTATCAGCCTATGGGCCATCAACCATTTCTTGAACCCTGCTCCCAAAACAGTATGAGCACACCAGACCATCTACAACGAGCATAACCGACCACCTACAAGGTAATACAAAGTTTTCTCCTAATCATAGGTAAAATCCGTTAGGCTAACTTTGAGCAGTCAAATTTTAGCGATTATTTGTTTTACTTTATAATAGGAGCAGACATCATGGAAATGGTTTTTTTTGACAACATAGATAAGCTCGGTCGCATTGTTTTAACGACCTTTATGGTCTACGTGTTGATCGTGTTGGTGACCAAAGCCTCTGGTAAACGATCGACGTCACAGCTCAATAACTTTGACTGGATCGTGACCGTCATGATTGGCTCATTGGGTGCCAGTACCATTTTGCTCAAAAGCATCCCTTTCATCGAAGGGGCTTCGTCGATACTCGTACTGTATCTCTTACAGTTTTTGATAACCAAATACGCCTCTATCTCACCGCAATTTAGAAGTGTTATTCTGTCTGATCCACGTATTGTCTTTTATCAAGGGCAGTTTTTGCCAGAAGCGATGCGTGCCGAGCGCCTGACTCGTCAAGAAATCGAATGTGCGATGCGCGCTGAAGGGGTCAATAATTTTGATGATATCGAAGCCATTGTCTTCGAGTCTGATGCCAAACTCAGCGTGATTCCAAAACAACGCCAAGCCGATACGAGTGATGATGAGCAGGATGTAGATCATAGCGTGTCAGAGACCATTACCCCTTTGATGTAGTGATTAGATACTTGAGCACTGATAGCCATCAATACTCAGATTCAGTGCTCGAATGTAAAAATTTTTCAATTTAAAAAATGGTACGTACTATGAAGGTAAGAATTTTGACCGTTGGCAATAAGATGCCTAGCTGGGTGCAAACAGGTTTTGATGAGTATTTTAAGCGTATTCAGCCCATGCTGAGCACAGAGATTGTAGAGATTGCCGCTGCAAAACGGGCAAAAAACCCATCAGATGCCAATCTAGCACAGTACCGTGAGCAAGAAGGTCAAGCGATATTGGCCGCTCATAATGCCGCGAGCCGTGAGCAATTATGGGTACTAGACGTCAAAGGTAAGATGATTTCAACGGAAGGATTGGCTGATAAACTCGCTGATGGCATGCAGCAAGGTGATGATATTGCGTTGGTCATCGGCGGTGCAGATGGCGTATCACCAGCAGTGTTAGCAAAAGCCGACGCAAAGTTATCATTATCAGCACTGACATTGCCGCATCCGCTGGTACGCGTGGTACTAATGGAGCAGCTATACCGCGCGATGAGTATCAACAATAACCACCCTTATCATCGCGGTAATTAACCAAACCCCAAGCTTTTTTTGATTTAAAACGTCAATCCCAAAATAGATTGAAAAACTGGCGTACGCCCTAATAAATGGAACATGACATATCCAAAACGCGCGACATCCAAAGCCTCTCAGACTACGCATCAGCGTGACCATCATCACGACACTGTACAGACACCTATTACCTCTGCTGCGGCATGGGAAAGTGCGTCTGCTATAATGCCTAATGCATCCAAACTACCTGCGTTGTTTATCTCGCACGGGGCACCCACGCTTGCGATTGAGCAATCTGCCACGACCAGTGCATTGGCACGTATCGGGCAAAACTTACCTAAGCCACGTGCTATCGTCATTATGTCGGCGCATTGGCAATCAGCAAAGCTTGAGATTAGCAGTAACCCGCAGCCAAAAACGTGGCATGATTTTTCGGGTTTTGCGCCTGAGCTTTACGATCTTCAGTATCCTGCATCAGGTCAACCAGCGCTGGCTGAGACACTTGCTCAGCAGCTCACCGCACGCGGTATCACATGTAGCGTCAATCCTGTACGTGTCTGTGATCATGGCGTTTGGGCACCGCTCAGACACCTGTACCCAGAGGCAGATGTGCCTATCGTTCAAGTGTCACTGCCGCAGCATTACGATAGCATTGCTTGCTATCAATTGGGCGCGCAGCTCGCGCATCTACGTGATGAGAAAATTCTTGTTATTGGCTCAGGCAATATCACCCACAACTTGCAAGCGCTACGCTGGGATGCCGATAGCATTGACCAAGCTGCCAAATCCTTTAAACAGTGGTTGCTCCAGCAGCTTAAGATAGACATACCCACTGCCCTCGACTGGCAACAATATCCAGAGTACAAAGACATTCATCCAAGTGACGAGCATTTGCTGCCATTGTTTTTTGCGTTAGGTGCCGGTCAGCGCGTCTCGGTTGTTCACCAGAGTATGGCCCATCATAGTTTGGGTATGGATATTTACCGCTTTGATTAGCTTCTATTTACTATTTCCTACTTATCTAATTAAAGCACACAAACCAAACCTACTTCTCAAAGGCAGGTTTGGTAAATAAACCCGCACGCTCCATCTCACCTGCCAGACTAAATAGCGTCGCCTCATCATTCATACGCCCAATCAGCTGCATGCCAATTGGTAAGCCTTTTTTACTCATACCGACCGGCACTGACATTGCTGGCAATCCTGTGACATTGCCCAATAACGTAAAGCCCATTTTTCCTAGCACAGGGGCGCTTAGCTTTTCGATCATGCCTGACTTAAAGGCATATCTACCCATGTCAAACCCTTTATTAATTACCCCAGCGCTACGCATCATCATCTCATCCATGCGGCTGGGTGGTAGCACGCCGTGTTTGACCGCAGGCGTCGGTACCGTCGGGGACAAAATCATATCGTAGGTTTCTAATAACAGTCCCGTTTGATACTGACTGTTATGCCAACCGTGTTTGGCATGAACCAAGTCCACTGCTGATAGCGAACGTCCGAGTAGCGCCATATTGTAGGTTTGCGGCTCTAGGTTTTTGATATGGGCAGTGCCAAACTCGCGCTCGATATTATCAATCGTAAAAGCGGTATGCGCGCAGACCACGACGATAAAGTCATGCCAAAACTGCTCGATATTAATATTTGGCTCAGCGGGTATTACTTGATGCCCCATCGATTCTAGCTGCTTAGCGGTTTGCTCTAGTACAGCAAGTACTTCTTTGTCTACTACGGTATTGGCAATCAGCGGCTGCTGCTGTAACGCGATTTTCAATGGCCTTGGTGCACGCATCGCCGCCTGCAAAAACGTGCCGTCTGGCGGCGCAATGACATAAGGCGCGCCAATCTCTGCACCACTGGTGGCATCGAGCATCGCGGCACTATCACGTACCGAGCGCGTAATCACATGATCGGCCACTGCCCCATCCCAACCTTCACCAAGATTAGGGCCAAGTGGATTGCGGCCACGGCTTGGTTTTAAGCCAAACGCACCGCACCAGGCAGATGGAAACCGTATCGAACCGCCACCATCACCGCCGCCTGCCATCGGTACGATACCGCTCGCCACTGCCGCGGCACTACCACCTGACGAGCCACCAGAGCTATAGCCTTTTTTAAACGGGTTGTGAGTGGCGCCATGGGCTTTTGGCTCAGTGGTGATAATCAAGCCAAACTCTGGCGTATTGGTTTTGCCAAAGGTATTGACGCCTGTCGCTTTCATGCGTTTGACGATTTCGCTGTCTTTTTCTGAGAGGATAGTGACGCTGCGGCTGCCCATCGTAATAGGCTCACCTGCGAAGCTAAATGAGAGATCTTTGAGCAAATACGGCACGCCAGTAAATACGCCAGAAGGCAGTCCTGCCTGCGCCGCGTTGTAAGCGCGCTCATCGAAACGGTGAATAATGGCATTTAGCTTGGGATTGAGTTTATTGGCCTGATAAACGGCGGCGTCTAATAGCTCCTTTGCACTGAGCTCACCTGAGTTAACCAGTGCCGCTAAGGCGAGTGCATCGTACTGGGTATATTCTTTAAACATAACCAACCTTCCTTGGAGAGTAATTGTAGTAAGAATTTTTAAATATCTATTTCATCAGTAACTGTCAGTTTATTATAAAAAACCACGACTTATGGTTGATAAACAAACTCACTAGTCATTTGAAAGTTTTGGTAGCTTATTCGCTTATGAGTGAATTAATCTTGAATCTCTTTCACAAAAAAAACGAGCCATTGTCATGACTCGTTTTTTCATTATTCATTCAATACTAAGCACTACATTAACAGTTCGCGCTTACCACTTTTGCCCATCGAGCTGACCAGTCCAGCGTCTTCCATTGAGTCGACAATACGGGCTGCACGGTTATATCCGATACTGAACTTACGCTGGATACTAGAAGCTGAGACCTTACGCGTTTCCATAATAAAGGCGACGGCGTCATTATATAGATCATCATCTTCACCAGAGGCATTAGCCGTGCTACCACCGCCCGGACTAGATAGCTCAAAATTTCCTGCCATGTTGTCAATATAATCGGGCGCACCGCGCTCACGCCATGCGTCACAGACACGGTTGACCTCTTCATCACTGACATAAGCACCATGCACACGATCTGGTTCAATCTGACCTGGTCCCAAGAACAACATATCACCGTTACCGAGCATGTCCTCAGCACCGCCACTATCCAGAATCGTACGCGAATCGACTTTTGAGTTGACTCGTAGTGCTGCACGCACTGGGATATTGGCTTTAATCAAACCCGTAATGACATCGACTGATGGGCGCTGAGTAGCTAGCATTAAGTGAATACCAGCCGCACGTGATTTTTGTGCCAAGCGCGTGATAAGCTCTTCGGCTTGCTTGCCCACCTGCATAATCATATCGGCAAACTCATCTGCGACGATGACAATCATGGGCAGAGTTTTGAGCTTTGGCGCTTGGCTGATACTTACGCTGTCGTTTGGTCGCCATAACGGATCGAGCATTGGATTGCCTGATTTCTCTGCCGCGATGACTTTTTTATTAAACTCATTGAGCTTACGAACCTTTAGCAAGCTCATCAACTGATAGCGGCGCTCCATCTCGGCCACACACCATGACAAGCTGCTAGCGGCCTCGGTCATGTCAGTGACAACTGGGGTAAGTAGATGCGGAATGTCATTATAGTTGGCAAGCTCCAGCTGCTTTGGATCAATCAAGATGAGTCGCAATTGATTGGGCGTGTACTTGAGTAACATCGACAATAGCATTGAGTTGACCAATACCGATTTACCAGAGCCTGTGGTACCAGCAACCAGCATATGCGGGGCACGCGCCAGATCAGTAATAATGGGGTTACCGCCAATGTCTTTACCCATCGCCATGCTGATTTGTGCTTTAGGGTCTTTGAACATCTCGGTACTAAGTAGCTCGATTAAGCGCACCATTTCACGTTTTTTATTGGGCACTTCGATACCAATATACGGCTTACCAGGGATGACCTCAACCACACGCAAAGAAGCCATCGATAGTGAACGCGCCAAGTCACGTGAAATACCAGTAACTTTGCTGGCCTTTACGCCAGCAGCCAGCTCCACTTCAAAACGAGTCACCACAGGCCCTGGGATAGCGTTGACGACGTTGGCTTTTACATTAAACTCTTGTAGTTTGATCTCAAGCAGCTCAGATAATTGTTCAAGCTCAGCGACGGTATAGCTAGGCTTACGGTCAGGATCTGGCTTGTCCAATATAGACACTTCTGGAATAGGGGTTAGGCTACTGCGATAGGCAGCCGTCTGCATCGAGCGTGATTTTTTGCTGAATGCTTCGTCATCGCTGATATGCGGCATAACGGGTGCACTATCGTCAGTACTATCCTCCTCCGGCATCATGTCAGTGATATGGTTGCTACTATCACCTTCTGGTACCGCAAAGCTGACAGAAGGTTTAGCTGGGGCTACAGGCTGCGTATTTGAGGCCGAACTGACCGCTTCAATAGTTGGCGCCGCTTTTGGATTGGCAGGCGGCGTGTTGGTCGGTGTCATATCCGAAATTTCTGATACTGATGCGGCCACTTCTACTGATGGCTGAGCCACTGTGACCTCAGGTACAGGCGATGACTCATTACGTTGTAATAGTTCGGACTGTGCAGCAGAGAACCCATAAGAGTCGTCACTTAGAATGCTATTAGTGGCGTCTGACGTAGGCATTGATAGCTCTTCTTGCGGAGTTTGATTAGTGACATTAGTTTCCTCAGCAGTAGCAACTGACGATTTTGCAACAGGTTCTGATATATTGCCATGCTCCGCCAACCATGCTTCTGCCAACTTATCGACATTCTCCGTTATATCATCTGGGTGAGAGTCTTCCGGCTCAGTAATAGCCTGATTGACAGCTTGAGCATTCGTTGATTCATCCATTGAGGATTGAGTAGCTAGCTCTTGATTAGATAAATCTGATTGAGTTTCGGTTTCTACCATCGGTGCTGCCACAGAGGTTTGTACTGCTTCTTCTAGTGACACGTCAGTGACGACTTCACTCTGTGCATAGTTAGGCACAGTAGAATTATCTATGCTGTTAGTGCTATAAGCCATCTGTTCACGCGCGAGCAAATTATCAACCGTATTTGCATCATTCCATGCAAAGCTTGGCTCGACTTTGCAAACAGGCGCTGCGATAGGGTTTGGTATCGTTGATGTGTTGGTATCACTGACTGTACTGCCAACCGTAGCATTATCGGTCGCTGCGACCGCGTATGGTGAGTCACTTTTTTCATCGCTAGACGTTGCTGCTGCTTTTGCTGTCGCCATAGATGCTTTCACACTATCAGCCAATCCTGAGGTCAATAAAAAATCTGATAATACATTACTGAATCTGCCACTATTATCTACTGCGTGAGCACTATTCGCATCGTCAGCTGATTGCAACTCAAGTGGCAGCTGCTCATACTCGGCTGTTTGATTGGGATTTCCCTCTTTGATACTGTCACGGTCTTGCGACACCTCACTTTGCTCATCCAACTCGGCAGCATCTTCTTTATTTTTTAACCCTGAGCCAAGCCAAGATAATGCTGTAATCTTCTGATATATAGCGAGCCAATGGATGTTAAAGGCAAAGGTCGCGGTAATCACAACGAACACCGCCAAGAAAACCACACTGCCCCACTGCGATAGCAACTGTGCCAAACGTTCCTGCAACTCAAGACCGATGATACCACCAGCCACGCCTTCAAGTCCCATTGATGCAGGATTGGCTACTTGCTGAATTAAGGCAACCAGTTGTGCAAATAATGCACTGGCGCTCAACAGCAAAAACACATAAGCGACCAGTCGCATGAGCCAAAACGTCGGCTTATTGTCCCACCAAATAAGGATAGACTCATAAACCACAAACGCTAAAAACCACCATGCACCATAGCCAAAAAAGCTATAGAGCAAGTCGGACAACCAAGCGCCCGTCTGGCCACCCATGTTGTTAATAGTCGTCATATCACTACTGATGTGCGACCAGCTAGGATCATTGCCTGTGTAAGTCATTAAAATAACAAACAAATAAACAGCCAGTATTAACCCAAGGAGGGTAAATATTCCCTTTTTTAAATACTCAATAAGCGGTGCTGATATCACGTAAAATCTGCCTTGTTGTTAATACTAAATGGTCGCCAGTGCATGACTAAGTCTAATCATGCTGGCATAAAGTGCTGACATATAAAGGTACCTAGCAAAGTGTTTGGTTGAGATCACCTCTCAAAAGGCCTGAGCATAGCAGTCATCGCTTAAGCTCTATCACACTTGGCATAACTTCTTATAATAACAAATACATAGGTACAGTGGCGACACTCTTATAAAGAAAGCGTGCAAGAAAGTAAATCAATGTACGATTTAAGCAAAAAATCTGCGAATAATCCAAAAGTTACTAGGGCGTGTTGAACATTCG
>NZ_DDNS01000036.1:0-4188 GCF_002341255.1 Psychrobacter sp. UBA2514 | reverse complement strand
TGCGAATGTTCAACACGCCCTAACATAATACTGCTAACAATTTTGTATAGACCCTATAAAATACCAGCTGTTTCTAGCACGAGTATTTCAAGGTTATCATGCTTTGATTCTAATGATAGCTGTGTTTGTTTTAGCAAACTTGCACTTTTTGCTATCTACCCTTATGTTATTATCACACAGCAATTAGAAAAACCATATTAGTAGCAACGCTTGACGTTTTTTTATTAGATTTATAACTCATATTTTTCATGCGTATATTTAGAAAGGAACCACTTATGGCAACTGACACTACTGCTCCACGTCACGAAAAGCTCATCATTTTAGGCTCAGGTCCTGCCGGTTATTCGGCTGCGGTCTATGCGGCACGCGCCAACCTTAAACCTGTTATGGTAACGGGTATGGAAGTAGGTGGTCAATTAACCACCACTACTGAGGTTGATAACTGGCCAGGCGATGCGCATGATTTGACCGGTCCTGCATTGATGGAGCGTATGAAAGCACATGCTGAGCGTTTCGGTACAGAATTGGTTTATGATCATATCAATGATGTTAACTTGAATGTACGACCTTTTGAGCTGTCAGGTAACAACGGTACCTATACTTGTGATGCCCTGATTATCTCAACAGGTGCCTCTGCTCAGTATTTAGGTCTAGAATCAGAAACCAAATTTAAAGGGCTTGGCGTATCCGCTTGTGCCACTTGTGACGGTTTCTTTTATAAAGATCAAAAAGTCGCTGTGATTGGCGGTGGTAATACAGCCGTTGAAGAAGCCTTATACCTCTCTAACATTGCTTCTGAAGTGACTTTAGTGCATCGCCGTGATAGCCTGCGCTCTGAAAAAATCCTACAAGACAAGCTGTTTGAAAAAGCCAAAAACGGTAATGTTAAAATTGAATGGAATCATCAAGTCAAAGAAGTTGTCGGTGATGACATGGGCGTCAATGGTGTCGTTATCGAATCAATGATTGATGGCAGCACCAAACAACTGGATGCAATGGGTATGTTTGTCGCCATCGGTCATAAGCCTAATACCGACCTATTCAAAGGTCAATTGGATATGAAAGATGGCTATCTGGTCGTCAATAGTGGCTTGAATGGTAATGCCACGCAGACCAGTATCGAAGGGGTGTTTGCCGCAGGTGACGTGGCTGATCATGTCTATCGTCAAGCCATTACCTCTGCTGGTACTGGCTGTATGGCAGCGCTGGATGCTGAGAAATATTTGGATGCTATCGGTGAGACAACGGCGAAAGACCATACCTATGCGTCAACGCTGACTGCTGATTAAGAAGACTAAATGAATAACTTTGCGCAGCACGGCGATCATGATCAATACATCACGCCTGAGACTTTACAAAGTCTTGGGCGTTATGACTTTCCTGATCCTATCTCTATCGATCCTGAGGGCATTGGTATTGTCGCGATGGGTGGCGATCTTGCACCCGATACATTAATATCTGCTTATGCACAAGGACTGTTTCCATGGTTCAATGAAGATGAGCCTATCGCTTGGTGGTGTCCTGAGCCGCGTTGTGTGATCGTCCCATCTGATTATCAACCGAGTAAGTCACTGCGCAAGCAAGCAAATCGCACGCGTTGGCAACTAACACTCAATCAAGCTTTTGATGACGTCATACATGCCTGTAGTCTGCCGCGTAGCGATGGTCTTAATAATGACCTGCCCGAACGCGAACACACTTGGATTCATGAAGAGATGATTGAGGCTTATACCAAACTGCATGCGCAAGGATTTGCCCATAGCATTGAGGTGTGGGACGAGACAGGTCAGCTCATTGGTGGATTATATGGGCTAAAGATCAACGGCATCTATTTTGGTGAATCCATGTTTCATCGTGCCTCTAATGCGTCAAAACTCGCGTTTTGGGGGTTGATGCGCTTATGTGAGCAAAGTCATGTTGCACTTGTCGACTGCCAGTTACCTAATGATCATCTCATGAGCTTGGGTGCCACTACTCTACCGCGTCCTGACTTTCTTGCTCAATTAGACCGCTTAATAAGCAGTCGCTCCATCAATTGGCACAATAATTTTCATCAACCATTGGCCGTATCCCTTCTCGATACAGCAAATCCTTGGCAGCATCAATCATGAAATCTACAAAAGCTAAAGAGTTGAGAGAATTTTATGGCGCTTGATACCTCATTTCTGCTAATCGGAGAGCTGGCAGCAAAAGCCAATACAACCAAAGACACCGTGCGTCACTACGAACAGTTGGGCCTATTAAGGTCACGTAAGCGTCAAGCAGGCTCACGTTTATATACTGAGTTTCATCCCGAGTGCGTCGAGCGTATTGAGCTAATCAAAAGCGCGCAAGCCATTGGTTTCACCCTTACTGAAATCAAAAACAGCTTAAACGATTACTATGATGGCCAATTGGATATTGATTTGCAGCTCATGCTGACTCAGCAAAAGCTAGAACAAGTCAGAAAACAGCAAGCCAATATAAGCGTGATGGTAGAGTTATTGAGCGAGCGTATAGATGTTCTTGCACGGATGAAAGCAGACAGCAATTATCAATTAGACACTAATATCTGTAAAAAGAAAATACCATCAAGTTAAACACGATAACGTTGGTTGAGATAAATAATTTATCTTTAAAGAAACCACGCTTATAACTCCTAATGAGAATTTATTCTCTTCACTCACCATAGACATGTTGCATAATGAGTGCATCAACTGCGGACTGATTCGGTGACTTATAATAGCCTTTGCGTCTATGAATGACTGCAAATGCTTGCTTTTCATATAACGCTATCGCAGCATGATTGTCTGCTCGTACTTCTAACAACAAATTTTCCACCTGATTACTCTGCAATGCTTCATGCAACTTATCAATAACTTGTGAAGCAATGCCTTGTCGTTGATAATCAGGATGCGTGCCAATACGCAAAATCTCTGCTTGCTCAAAAATCACTTGATAGAGGCAGTAGCCAATGACTTTATTATTATCGGCTTTATCTTCTTGTTTATAAACTATGAGCATATGCATACTATCTTGCGCGAGCATCTCAGCCAACGTCTGCTCAGTCCATGCGTCGTGCGGCTGTACGAGCGCTTCGATATTTGCAACGGCTTGAAGCGCTTGTTGCCGCTCTGATGTATTGATTGCTAAATTCTTTATAATAAACACCGCTTCTCCCTTTATTTTTCTTATGCAATAAATGCTATCTTATCGTCATTTTTATAATTACTTAGAAATGACATTATTTATGTCATAAATACCCGCTTTCGCGCCTCATATTTAACACTATCTTAGGTATTTCTTTTAATATTGCCAAAATTTTTGTAGAAAACATAAAAAAACTGCTTAGCCCTTATACTTAAGGATTAAGCAGTTCAACAGTATTTGAGCTTCAGCATTTAAGTATTTATCGACGCCTGATGATACCAGTCAAACGTCAACACACTTAAGCATTGTGATTAAGCATTACTTTTCAGATATTCTAACATGGTATCTGCATCTGACACTTCAAATGGGTCTGTTGGGCAGTTGTCACCGAAGTTAGGTTCTTTGAACACCTTTTTGATTTCTTTATTATCGACATACATCGAATATCGCCATGAGCGCATGCCAAAGCCAAGATTGCTCTTATCCACCAGCATACCCATCTTACGAGTGAACTCACCGTTACCGTCAGGAAGTAAGAAAACGTTTTCACGGTTTTGCTTCAGGCCCCACTGGTACATAACAAAGGCATCGTTAACAGAAACACAAACAACTTCATCAACACCTAGCGCTTTAAACTCATTGTAAAGCTCTTCATAGCGAGGCAAATGACTGGTTGAACAGGTTGGTGTAAAGGCGCCAGGTAGTGAGAATACCACTACTTTTTTATTGGCAAATAACTCGTCTGTGGTTAGATCATACCATTTAAATGGGTTGTCTCCGCCGATAGATTCATCACGAACACGAGTTTTAAAAGTTACATCAGGTACATGGGTAATCATTATTTACTCCGATTTAAGTTATTGTGTTTTTATTTTTAAAATCCTGCCATTATATAATAAGGGTTATAGCTATCTATAAGCAAATCTTTAATCTACTATATATGAAGCAGCCCTTGTAATTTATAGCTTTGGGATTTATTTTTTCAAATGAGAGAAAAACCCTAGTATTTAACCCCTTCTCCTCATTCACACCCCATAAAAAAAGCCACCCTAGATAGGA
>NZ_DDNS01000008.1:100919-101342 GCF_002341255.1 Psychrobacter sp. UBA2514 | reverse complement strand
TTAATAGTGGTTCGACTATATTTTGTTGTCTTTGTCCCTCTTAATGTATTTTGCCTATCGAGGCGTCAGCGTCTTAGTTTTGGCACCCCTACTCGCTATCTTGGCAGTGGTATTAAGTGGACAGAGCAGCTAAACGATGGGGATCTATACTGAAGTCTTTATGCAAGGTCTTGGCGGCTTTGCGGTCAAATACTTCCCCCTATTTATCTTGGGGGCTATTTTTGGCAAATTGATGGAAGATTCTGGTTACGCCTATAGCATCGCCCGCAATTCTTAACGCACTAGAAAATTACTGGTTGTTATAGTGATGTAATAATAGAAGGTCTAGGATGGTTAGCAGATGTCATTGCTAAAAAATTCGATTATAGTAGATATTCCTTATAATAACTGCTACTTACAGTAGACTTCTTGCATAAGTCATCG
>NZ_DDNS01000008.1:81612-100827 GCF_002341255.1 Psychrobacter sp. UBA2514 | reverse complement strand
ATCGTCAGCCCTTGTAACTCCGTCAGTGGAAGTCAATGAACTGGTACTTTTGCAAGAGATCTAGTAGCTACTATCTAGTAGCTACTAATAGTATTCATCCAAATAGACTGAGGGATTAAATCATGAAAACATTAGGATTATGTATTGCCGCAGGACTGGGCTTAAGCGCTTGTGCGAGCGGTGGAACGATGGGTAACACCAACCCAAACAACATAGTGACCGAGTACCCTGTTGAGACCGCCATGCTCAATATCTATACCAAACAACGTAGTGAAAATTTGGTTGCCACTATCGGCAATCAAACGGCCTCAGCAGATATTCAAGTCACGCCTAAAGGCAACATGGTTTTCAATAATAAAAAGGTACAAGGTACTGAGATCAACACGATCAATAAAGTGAACAATCAAATCACTAACCATTCAGTCGCTATCAATTACTTCACCTTGAACCCTTTGGTATTTCACGGTTTTACAGACAGCACAGGCAAATACTCAGTCTCAAATCAAACGACCACTATCCCCAAAATGGCGACGGTGGGCGACTCAAACAAATTGATTACTGAAAATGTCTATACGGACAGTCGTATGCGCCAAAAAATCGGCACCTATAACCAAAACTGGTCCCTGACGCGAGACAGCAATCAGACCGCATGGTTCTGTATCGAAACCTCAGACAACATGCTTACTGGTGGCACCTCTGAAGGCAGCTCAAAAGAATGCTACAAAATCAATGCCAAAGGCGACATACTTGCGAGCAAAGTCACTATCGCACCGCCAGCTGGTAATGGCGGACAGACGATTACGTTTAACAGCAAGTAAGCTGCTCAATGATGAATAGGCCATTTCTTTAATCGGTCATTCATAGATCCTAGATTCGAAATAAAAATAAAACCGATATAAAAAAGGAGCCGAATCATCGGCTCCTTTTTTATAGCTTATTGAGCATAACTTAACCACTGCCCTCGCTAATGGTGAAATGGCCAATGGTTAAATAATATTGACCTCATAACTAAATTTTTCTGCCAATCCATAAGACTCTCTATATTCGATAGGGTCCCCTTCTAGGTTTTTAGCAACGCGGCATACTTTCACTAAGTTTTCTTGCTTGGTATTGTCCAGATAAGGGTCTATATGATTGGAGATAAAAAACAGCATTTCTACGGCAGATGAGACAAACTGACCACACTTTTTGTAATAAAAAGGATAAAGAAGATTTTCAAAGTCTTCAGGTTCAAGACCAACAAAGTCTTCGTAACGGCTTTTGGGTAACCAGATTTTTTCGCTCAAAATCACTCTGTCTTCGACAATGCGCACACGTTCTATATAGATCAGTGCGGCGTTTTTATCGATCTTTAATGCTTCATTGACCGTCTTAACCGCGTCTATCACCGTGATATTTTTTATCACGCCCGTCGGTACGACATAAGAGGCATCTTTATCGCGGTATTTGAAAAACCTTAATAACGAGCCCTCAAAGTTGGGCCTTTTTAAAAAAGTACCACGACCTTGCTGCTTTATCAAAACGCCGTCATCCACCAGTTTTTCGACCGCTTTGCGCACAGTGCCCACCGATACTTGGTACTTATCTGCAAACTCCTGTTCTGTCGGTAAGGGAGTTTTTTCATCCCATTTATTTTCTGTCAATAGCGTTTGTATATGCCACCGTACTTGCTCATACCGTGGCATGTTAAATTTTTTAAAATTATCCATAATTTTTTCACCAAAATAGGAAGATTTTATTAATACGCCCAATCATGTTCATAAGAAATAAAATATCTCTGACACTCTATCTTAAGCCCTTACCAAACTTTATACACATCATTTTGATATTAAAGTCTATCTAGATTTTTTGGTCAATCTCACCTAATTAACGGCTCCTTTTTTGCTATTATTCTATTGAATTATATACACTTAAAAAGCTAATAAGATTTTTTAGCCTACAAAGCTATTCGTCAACATTATCACAATGTTCTTCAATCTAAAACATATATATGTATTTAGATTTTTAGATTTTATACCGTCAAGACCGAGGAGCGAATATGACCCTATATCTTATAGCGGCCATAGTAATTTCTATTGTGTTGGGTTACACCACTAAAATCAATATCGGCTTGTTTGCTATCGTGTTCGCGTATCTGATTGGCTGTTTTGGTATGCAGCTAAGCGCTTACGAGGTTATTAAATTGTGGCCTCTAAAGATTTTCTTTGTGATTTTTGCTGTGACGCTCTTCTATAACTTCTCTTTAGCCAATGGCGCTTTGGAAAAACTGTGTGAACATTTGATATATAAGTGTCGGCATTTTCCAGCGTTTTTGCCATTGGCGATTTTTTTTGCTGCGACAATTGTAGCAGCTTTAGGAGCCGGTTATTACACGGTTCTTGCCACGATGGCACCGATGATTTTGTTGTTATCTAAAAGAACCAACTTAAATATCATCATTGCAACGTTATCCGTGAATTACGGGGCGCTGGCAGGTGCCAATTTTATCACTTCACAGAGCGGCGTTATTTTCAGAGAGCTTATGAGCGGTGCTGGCGTTGCCAATGACAATACCTTTACGTATGGCTTAGGCATATTTGCTGCGACCTTTTTGATGCCGATTGTCTTGTTAGGAAGCTATAGCTTTATCAATGCCAAGACCAGCAAGATCGCCATTCAAACCGTTGTTCCAGCGCCTTTTGACACCAAACAAAAAAAATCCATCATGCTAATTTTTATGATGATGGCGATTGTATTGGTTGTGCCTATCTCAAACCTACTTGCACCGAATGTAGATGCCATTGAGTTTTTGAACGCTCGAATTGATATTGGTTTTATCGCCATTTTCTTTGCTTTAATGAGCTTGTTTTTGAAGCTGGGTGATGAAAAAACCGTGATTGCGTTGATACCATGGAATACGCTTATTATGATCTGCGGTGTGGGTATGTTAATCAGCCTAGGTGTGGAGGTGGGTGTCATTTATGAGCTGACAGAGTGGCTCGGTACCAACGTTCCTATTTGGATGATACCATTTTTGGTGTTTATTATTAGTGCAATTATGTCGATATTTGCTAGTACGCTTGGTGTTGTTGCGCCTACGCTATTTCCGATGGTGCCTGCGTTGGCAGTGGCTTCTGGTTTGAGTCCTTTTTTCTTGTTTATCTGTATCGTGATCGGCGCTCAAAGCTCGTCCATCTCTCCCTTCTCTTCAGGAGGTAGCCTGATACTGGGTGCCGCTCAAGTGCATATCGACAAAAACAAGCTATTGCATACGCTACTGTTTAAAGCAGTGCCTTTGGACATTGTCGTTGGCTTGATCGCCATTTTATTTATTCAGATGATATTTTGAGCACAATAAAAAAAACATATGTAATGTAAATAATGATACTTTGTTCAGTTTTATACTTATAAGACAATCTTTACAAGCCGTATTGATAGACAAAAAACATCGCACCTATTGGCAGTGACCGTCGACATTTTTGCCTATCAACCACTGAGCAAACACTGATTCCGCCTCCCTATTGCCTGTCTCATAATAAGAAATTGCCCTCAGATAAAGGCATCCTCTGTTTCATTTTAAGAGCGATTTCTTGTTTTATAGCGGTTGCTATTAATCACTCTCATCATGCGTTATTCATAAGCATTTGTTTTTACTGTCATTATAAAACCTCATTTTAGATTAGGGCTGGTCCTATATTTATCTAATACCGACATAGCAAGCTTGGGTTTTTACAAAGTCCATCCCGCTACTGATTTCAAAAAATTCATATATACATACATATGTTTCTTGTTATTTCTAAATTATTCTGTTACTTTTGCAAAGTGAACAAAAAGACTACTGTTGTAAAGGTTGGTAACATTATTGGTCTACTTCCAACTTTTTGTATAGTCACCCTATCCTTTCAATCAAAATTTTATTGATTTTTACTGAAAAAATACACACAAGGAGTGTCGTGTGAAAAAACTATCCTATCTAGCGCTTGGTCTCTCTGTCCTCACCTTGACAGCGTGTAACAATGCTAACGAAACTGCGAGCGCAGGTGCAGATGAATTTGCAGGTCCTTCACGTCCAGAATGTATCGCTCCAGCAAAACCAGGTGGCGGCTTTGACTTGACCTGTAAGCTTGCTCAGTCAGGTCTAAGAGACACGGGTATATTGACAGACCCAATGCGCGTCACTTATATGCCAGGCGGCGTCGGTGCAGTGGCATATAACAAAATTGTCGCCAATGACCGTGCTAACGAAGACGCTATTATCGCGTTCTCAACGGGATCAATCCTGAACTTATCACAAGGTAAATTTGGTAAATTCACCGAAAAAGACGTGAAATGGCTCGCCGCCGTTGGTACCGATTATGGTGCTATCGCTGTCAATGCTGACTCGCCAATCAAAGATCTAGCAGGATTGGTCGCTGAGCTTAAGACGAATCCAAAAGCAATCAGTTTCGCCGCCGGTGGTAGTGTTGGTGGTCAGGACTGGATGCAAACTGCCATTTTGGCAAAAGCCGTTGGTGTTAATCCTAACGACATGACTTATGTTGCGATGGAAGGCGGCGGTGAGGCCATCACCGCAGTCATGGGCAACCATGTCACTGTTGTGAGTGCTGGTATTGCTGAGATTATGCCACAAGCTACTGCTGGCAAACTACGTGTATTGGCCGTATTTGCCGATGAAAGACTGGGCGGCTCTATGGCTGATATCCCTACTGCAGTAGAGCAAGGCTATGATGTGACTTGGCCTGTCGTTCGTGGTTACTACATGGGTCCAGATGTTAGTCCTGCCGCTTACGACTGGTGGAAAGCGTCATTTGACAAGATGCTTGCTGATCCAAAATTTGCCGAATTGCGTGAACAGCAAGAGCTACTACCTTTCTCTATGACTGGCGAAGAGCTTGAGCAGTATGTCTATAAGCGTACTGGAGAGTTACGTGAGTTGTCTTCTGAGTACGGTCTTACGGGTGCTACCGCTAAATAGTCTCATCCAGACCATATCCCCTTAATGATTGAATACTAAAACTTCATGGTATTTATCGAAGGTTGACAGATGAGACATCTATCAACCTTTTTATTTTAGAATTTAAGGAGTACTTCTATGACAATGGAACGTGCGTTCTCTGGATTGATGGCACTGTTTAGCTTATTTTTGGTCTACTTAGCTATTGGTTACGTCGCTCCCATTGCCTATGATCCTATCGGTCCTCGGCCCTATCCTATTTTAATTTTTTCATTGATGGCGTTTTTGACCTTGGTGATCGCCTTTCGTCCACCGCGATTCACCAAACCTATTAATTTAGGGTACAACAAGATCGTTATTAGAAACCTTGTTTTATGTGTCAGCGCATTATTGATTTATAGTTTGATTTTTGAGCCCCTAGGTTTTGTTGTTGCTACCACCCTGATGTGTTTTGCGGTTGGTCTACTGTTTGCCGGCAATCCTATTAAATGCCTTATCTTTTCAGTTGTGATCAGTATCGCCCTGTATGTCCTATTTGACATGGCTTTGGATGTGATTCTGCCACTTGGAATATTATCAGGAATAATGGGATAGCTATTATGGAAACTTTTGATTTTTTAATGCACGGTTTCGGCGTAGCAATGTTGCCCAAAAACTTACTGATTGCACTCATCGGTGCTTTTATTGGTACGATTGTGGGTATGTTGCCAGGCCTTGGCCCAATTAACGGTGTGGCAATTCTACTACCATTTGCTTTTGCCCTTGGTCTGCCACCAGAAAGTGCGCTTATCCTTTTAGCAGCTGTATACTTGGGGTGTGAATACGGCGGTCGTATTTCTGCCATTCTACTAAACGTCCCAGGATCTGCCGCGGCGGTGATGACCTCCTTGGATGGTAATCCGCTTGCGACACAAGGCAAAGCCGGCATCGCCTTATCCATCTCTGCGGTCGCCTCGTTTATTGGCTCGACGATTGCAACCATCGGCGTGGTGCTATTTGCACCTCTACTGGCCAAATGGGCGGTGTCTTTTGGCCCTGCTGAATACTTTGTATTGATGGTATTCGCGATTTGCTGCTTGAGTGGTTTGGTCGGTGATCAGCCTATCAAAACAGCGGTATCCGCATTAATCGGCTTGGGTCTTGCCACCGTCGGCGTCGATGCAGTGACGGGTATTTATCGCTATACTTTTGACTCCGTCAACCTATCTGATGGTATCCAATTTACAACGATCGTTATTGGTTTCTTTAGTGTCAGTGAAATCTTGATTTTGCTCGAAAGAACCAGTACTGGCGGTAAAATAATCGAGCAAGGTAAGCGTAGCTTATTCAACCTAAAAGAGTTTCTCTTCACCATCGGTGCTATGTTGCGTAGTGGTGCAATGGGTTTCTTCGTTGGTATCCTACCGGGTGCAGGTGCGACGATTGCCAGTGCAATGACCTATGCCAGTGAACGTAAAATTGCTGGTGATGATGGCAAATTTGGTGAAGGTGACCTTCGTGGCCTAGCATCACCAGAAGCGGCTAATAACGCATCAGCGTGTGGCTCATTTGTACCAATGTTGACCCTAGGTGTCCCAGGTTCTGGTACGACAGCGGTTATGATGGGTGCGTTGACGTTGTACAATATCACGCCAGGTCCACAGCTATTTACTGAGCAGCCAGATATCGTTTGGGGTCTTATTGCCTCATTGTTCATCTGTAACGTTATCTTGCTTGTCATGAACATCCCGTTGGTTGGTTTCTTCTCTAAACTGCTGAATGTACCAAACTACATTTTGATCCCATCAATCGCTGCTATTAGCTTCGTTGGTGTCTACTCTATCAACAGTACAACGTTTGATATGGTGTTTATGGTAGGACTTGGTATCTTTGGTTATTTCTTACGTAAACTGCACTTCCCTCTATCAGCCCTTATCCTAGGTTATGTACTAGGTGAGCTTATGGAATCTAACCTACGTCGTGCGCTCTCCATCTCTCAAGGTGAGATGTCTATTCTGTGGAGCAGCCCAATCACCGTATCATTATGGGGTCTGGTCGTTGTCATGATCTTTATGCCAATCATTCGTAAAACGTATCGTAAACGCTTTAAGAAGACTGCTGCATAAGTTTTTGTCAGTTCGTCTCTAAATGTCTCTTTGGCGGTGGTTATACTCAGGTATGACCACCGTTTTTTTAGAGATACTTTTACCCTACTTTCAATAGTTATTAGGGACAAGCCTTTAACACTCCTCACTTTTTTGTCAGCTGTCCAACATTAGCAAAACATCACTACTTGATGTCACTCATGAAATAGGATTTTATAGTGCCCCTTGTTTTAGATTTGTTGCAAACCATTCCAACGTGGCACTTAGTAGGACTATTCAGTGCTGGTATGATTGCTTTTATTATCTCTACGATATCTGGTGGTGGCGGTGCGATGCTGCTGATACCAGTTACTTCTTCGATGATAGGGACTGCGGTTGCGCCGCCTGTGATCAACGTGGCTACCTTTATGAGTAATGCCTCGCGGCTCTATTTATTTTGGCATGATATTGACTGGTCATTGACCAAATACTATGTGCCAAGCGCTATCGTAGGAGCGTGGTTGGCGGCATTGGTCTTTAGTCGTTTGGATGCAGGCTGGATTCAGTTATTGGTAGGTGCATTTTTAGTCTCTACTATTTCCCAATACAAGTTCGGTAAAGTAAGTAAAACGTTTGACATGCCAAAAGTAGGTTTTGTACCTGTGGGCTTTTTCATTGCCTTTATGAGCACGTTGGTGGGTGGCCTAGGTCCCATTCTTAACCCTTTTTATATGAACGCAGGTCTAGAAAAAGAGAATCTTATTGCGACCAAAACGGCGAATTCTTTTTTTGTCGGTATTGTGCAAGTCGTCAGCTACGCCTTTTTTGGCATACTCACAGTCAAGATCTGTGTGTATGGTCTGGTATTAGGACTGGGTGCCGTTATTGGCAACGTCATTGGCAAACACTTTTTGGCTGGCATCAGTATTAGTCAGTTTAGAATAATGCTGCTGATACTAATGGTGATGAGTGGTCTAATAATGATTATAAGAAACATAAACGTACTGTTTTAATAAGCCTATCACTCGATACCGTAATTATGTCACGCAAATTCTTATAAATACGGCTATTTATTCTTTATTAAAGATAATGCTCAATCATATGCTGACTTGATATAGCATCTTAATCAGAATACTTTACATCATCATGCGCCAGCCTCTAAACTTGGCAAAGAAACCCTTCAATCTTTCAGAAAAATTAAAAGTCTCAGCTTCTGGTACTTCTTCAACATGATGACGCGTTGCTAATATCGGCTGCTGTACCAGTCTTTCGTGATGCTCAAACGCGCGGTCCAGACTGATACTCATAATAGAGAAGTTGGTAGGACGTGGCAGACAGCGATATACCTGCCCTTTATTGATGAGATCAATCACCATGTGAGCGTCTTTAAATTCAGTCAACATCAGCACCATCAGATCGGGCTGGATATTTTTTAGAGCGTAGACAATAGGAGTAATATTTTCTTCGTTGAGCGTCGCATCCGTGATGGTGACACCAAACTTCTTTTTTTGTAGTAACTTCGCAGCCTGCTCGAGGTTGCTTGCCCAGCTCACTGTATAAGTACTTTTAAACTGATTTTTTATTTCTTGATAAATACTCTCATCATCATCTAATACCAGTATATTCCTTTTGCTACTAGCATTCATAAAACTCTGAGATTCATCACCTTGCTTCATATTTTGGGTAATATCTTGCGTTTGCTGAGCAATCTCTGTGGCTTTATTTACGATCTTTTTGAGCTCATCATTTTGCCAAGGCTTGGTGATATAACGGTAAATCTCTCCGTCATTGACCGAGTCAATCACCGCATTGAGATCCGCATAGCCTGTTAGCAAGATACGAATGGTATTGGGTGACGCTTCTTTAATATCACGCAAGACTTCCGTCCCTTGCTTATCAGGCATACGTTGGTCACTGATGACCACTTGTACATCGTGCTCGCTGACATATTTCATAAGCTCAGTGGCATCGGTGGTGGTAAATACATCGTGCGACTGGCGAAAATGCATTTTTAGACTGCGTAAAATGCGCGGCTCATCATCGATAAAGGCAATTTTTGGTTTTTGCATGAGGCTCTCTTTAGGTGAGTGGTGAGAAGTATTTCAACCTTCAAATAAGGCTTTGGAGGGTTTATTTTCATAAGTTTTTGACTGTATTGGCAGCATAATGGTAAAAGTTGTGCCCTCGCCGACGATTGAGCTCGCTGCAATACTGCCGCCATGCTGCTCAATAATTTGCGTGCTGATCGCCAGCCCTAAACCCGTTCCATCGCCTGCTTTTTTGGTGGTAAAAAACGGCTCAAAGATACGCTCTAAAGCCTGCTCGTTGATACCGATACCATTATCTGTGACCTGCACCACTACCTGCGACTGCGTCTCATCGACAGCTGATGTGATATGCAACTCGCCTTTTTGATCAGGCGCTATGGCTTGAGCGGCATTATTGAATAAATTTAATAGCACTTGATTGATTTGCGAGGGGTTACATTGAGTCAGCGGCAGTGTCGCTAGGTTGGTCGTAATATCTAGGGTTTTGAGGTTATTGCGCGCCATGACCAGCGAGGTGGTGATACAGTCATTGATATCGACGTCTTTTACTTTTGATTCATCAATTCTAGAAAAGTCGCGCAAACTTACCACCAACTCAGCTATCTGATCGACCCCGTACAAGCTGTCTTTGATCAAATCGGCCAAGTCCTCACTGACTTCATCTTCTTTGATCTCTTCACAGCATTGTAGAGTTTGAGCCGTCAATTGTGCTACTTGCGCTTGGTCAGCACTAGAGTCTTTTAGCGCCTGCAATAGCTGGTCAGTCTGGCTGATCAGCTCATCGAAACGCGTCAAGTTATCACCGACCAGTTCGATATTACTGCGTACATAGCCCAGTGGTGTGTTGACCTCGTGCGCCACGCCTGCCACCATTTGACCCAAGGTTGCCATTTTTTCGGAGCGCACTAATTGTACTTGTGAGGCTTTTAGCTCATCCATCGCTTGCTGTAGATCTTGGGTACGGGCAGCAACTTGTTTTTCTAGATGGACGTTGATCTCGGCAAGCGCGCCTTCGTTTTCGACGACACGATCAATCAGTTGGTTGGTCTGCTCACTGATGATCTGAATTTCGCTCACGCTTGAGCTGGGCAGCTTATGTGCGAGCAGTTTCTGATATTGTTTTTGTTCAATCAAAGCGCCCATCTCAGCCACCAAAAGCGACATACGTTGTAATGGACGAGTAAAATACTGACGGAACACCCATGCCGTTAATAATAAAATAGGGATAAAGCCCAGTAGCATGGCTTGAATCAGCTGGTTCGATAGCGCATTGGCAACACTGAGCAGATCACTATTGGGTTTGACGATCACCATTTTCCAGTAAGTAAATGGCATGCGAAAGACGAAGGCTGTGGCTGGCTGCTGCAAGACAAAATCATTGGGTACGTCGATGGTATCGACCAGATGGCTGTCGACTAAATTGAAAGTTTGATCGATATTTAATAACAGCAACGCCGAGAGTAGCTCAGACTCTTGCTCACTTATTTTGCCCAGATTGGTCGTACTCAAAATACTACGCGCCGCCAAGGTAAAACGGCTTTCATCTTTGGCAGTAGCATCATCAATGAGCGTATCGTTAATGCGACCCAAACTGTCCGCGATAGGCGCAAAACTCGGATTGATAGCCGCCAACTGACTGGCGTTCATCATCTCACCTTGTGGATTGTTGGCGGTGGTTTGAGTGACGAGCGACTGATCAGGAAAAGTTAGGAATCGATTGTCCAAGTCAACCAAAAAGACATAGCCGCCTATTTTTTCTTGCCACCTCTTCATGGCGGCATCAAGATTGTCCAATAATAAGTTAAAACTCACCACGCCATCAAACGCTTGATTAGTACTGTTGTACAATGCTTTAGCACAAGTCATCATCGGCTGATTGCTGGTGGGATCGATGTATGCCCGACTCCAGACGCAGTGATCATGATTGGCGTACAACGCTGGAATATACCACCAGTCTCGATAATAAGCATTGGGCGTTTGACTTACTTGGTCATAGCGCGTCACTGACTGCATGCTGCCTGTCTCATCGCGCGCCCATACAAACGACTGACGCTCTTGACCTTGGGCATACATATTTGGGTCAAACCATACCCCGCCACCCACGATTCTTTGATCCATTTGTTGCATGAGATTGCCAAAGGTTTCTTGGTAAAGTGCATCCTCTTTAGGTAGACCGCCCGCCATCGTACTGCTTGCTTTTGCCAGCCCATCGACATGGTTGATACTCACCATGATACTGTTGATGACTTCGTTACCTGTTTCAACCACAGTCTCTGATGTCATCTCCATAATGCGCGGCTTGCCTTGGGTTTCAATGACCAAGTACACCATGAGGATAATCAGCAAAAAAGCCAACGCTAAAATAATCAGCATACGGGTAGAGATACTACCAAGCCTGCCAGCAACGCTCATACACACACCTTTTATCTACGCATCAACTGCTATCAATGAATCTCTTAATGGATATCAATCTCTGTGACACACAGCAACTATTTATAATGGGCATAAGAATACGGCTCATTTATGAACATATGATGACAAAAAAATACAAGTTGATAGAGGCGGATTAATTTAAAAACCGGTGATAGCACACAAAGGGAATGAGGAGTCAAAATAAGACCCTGACAGATAGAATGCTTATAGGGAGGTAAAAACAGGAAACAAAAAAGCAGCGCATCAAACGATGTGCTGCTTTTTTTTGGTGCGACGGTTGTTGATGGCGTATAGATTGCAAACACTAGATAATAAACCTTACCTGAGCGTCTTTTATATACTCATACTGACCACGCTCTTGATGGTAATACTCACCTAACGCTGCCCATATGTAATCACTCCTCAAACGATGGGTCAGTACGGCGTAGCTTTCTTAATAAGGCAGGCCATGCGATATCACCATTCGCTCCTCTGGTCACCTGCTTCGATGCCGCTTGAATACCAGCCAATATTTGTGCTGGTATCGGCGTCAATGCGCTGCCACCGCTTTGCGCCTTGATTTGAATCTCGCAGGCGTTTTGTAAAATATACATATTCAAAAACGCATCAGCGACGGTGTCGGCACAAGTGAGCAGACCGTGATTGCGCAAGATCATAAAGTTAGCCTTGCCTAAATCAGCGACCAAGCGGACTTTTTCTTCTGGGTTAAGTGCAACGCCCTCGTAATCGTGATATGCCAAGTTAGATAACGGAAATAATGACTGCTGCGAGATGGGTAGTAGGCCTTGCTCTTGCGCCGAGACCGCTACGCCATCGCTAGTATGCAGATGAATCACGCAGTGCGCATCATCACGGGCTTCGTGTACGGCACTATGAATAATAAACCCGGCTGGATTGACATTGAACGCTGATGGCGAGACCTTTTCGCCCGCTTTGTTGACTTTGACTAGGCTGGAAGCGGTGATCTCTTCAAATAGCATGCCATAAGGATTGATTAAAAACTCATCTTCTGTCCCTGGTACGCGGGCTGAGATATGGGTAAATACCAGATCATCCCAGCCATAGGACGCAATCAAGCGATAACAAGCAGCAAGATTTACTCGCATCTGCCACTCTTGTTCGCTCATATTATGGTGTACACTCGATGTTGAATCAGTTTGTGTGGTCGTTTTTATCGCTGTTTGCATTGTATAGTCCTTTACAGTTGTGAATAGTCCGAATAATTACTCTACACCATTCTTCAAACCCAAATCTGTCAAAAACATGACACTTATGAATATCAATCATCATTTAAATAACGACCCTTGGTTTGCTGACTTGCCAACCGACGTGCAAGCGCTACTAGCGTATAACGCTGTGCTAAAGGTATACCAAAAAAGCCAAATGATTCATGCTATTGGTGACAATGATGATGCGGCGCTGCACTTTGTCGTATCGGGTACGATTAGAGTCTGCAATGTGAGCACTAGCGGCAATGCCATGACCCTCGCTCACCTATCTAGTGGCGAGTGGTTTGGTGAGATCTCTATCATAGATGATAATCCTCGCACCCACGATGCATGGACGATTAATAAGGTTACGTTGATTTCTATCCCCAGAAAGGTGGTAATTCAAACGGCGCAACAGTATCCAATTTTATACAAGCACCTCGCGCTCATCACTTGTGCGCGTATTCGTAGAGCCTTTGACTGGATTGATGACGCTACCTCGTTGAGTACATCGGCAAGACTGGCGAGTATGCTTGTAGGGCTGATTGGTAATTATGGCAAGCAGATGGATGGCGATATAAAGATAGATTTGCGCTTATTACAAGAAGAGCTTGGCTTTATGCTCGGTACCACCCGACAAACCATCAATAAAATCATTCAGTCTTGGCAAAAACAGGAATTCATAGATATGCACTATGGTTTTATTACTATAAAGAATCAGTCTGAGTTAAAAGCAATCATGAATCCTGAATAATTTGAATATCTATAAAATCTGTCCGTAAAATTTTATATAAACCACTCAACACCTCGCAAACTAGCATCAGCATCAAAGCTGCCACCTTAACATCTTCTTAACAGCACACTTGTTATGGTAAGGAATGACGTTTCCTACCATTCTGTTGAGAAGTATTTATATGTCCATATCTCAAACCGCCAAAATCGATGCGCCTAAAACCAATAAAAAAAACAGCTATCTGAGTAAGCTCTACGATCATGAGGTAAATCTCAATTATCTTATTATCATTGTTGCCTTATATTTGGTGGTGACTGCCAATATTGGCTTTTTTGAGCAGGTGCTAGATGTCTATCCATTTAGCAAAAACGTCGGCTTTATACTGTCTATTACTGGCTTGTTGTTTGGACTGATGTGGCTGGTATTACAACTGCTTTGCTATCGTCCGATTGCCAAACCAGTATTGATTGCGCTACTGATCACTGCTGCCATCTGCGGTTATTTTACCGATGCTTACGGGACGATATTTGACACCAACATGCTGATCAATAGTCTGGAGACCGATCAAGCAGAGGCGATGGGATTGTTTGCCCCTAGTATGGTCATTCGGGTGCTGCTACTGAGCGTGTTGCCAGCAGTTATCATTAGCAAAATTCGTCTAAAGCGCTTTACTTGGCAACGCAGTATTCTACAAAAGACAGCTACCTTGATATTGTCTATCGCAGTTATCGCGGCGTGTCTTTTACCCTTTGGTGACCAGTACGCCAGCTTCTTTCGTCAGCATAAAGAGGTGCGCTCTTATGCCAACCCAATCACGCCTATTTACTCTACGATCAAACTTGTCGAAAACTATGTCAATGAGCTGCGCCGTCCTGATACTTTCACCCTACATGCGACAGATGCAAAGCGCGTCGCTCCTACCAGTAGCACTACAAACAGCAGCACTGCAAAACCCAAGCTCATGGTGTTCGTCGTTGGTGAAACGGCTCGCGCTGATCACTTTGGTTTAAATGGCTATACACGCAATACCACGCCACTACTCGCAAAACAGTCCAACCTTTATAGTTTTAAAGATGCCGTCTCTTGTGGCACTTCGACTGCCTACTCAGTGCCCTGCATGTTCAGTTATGCAAATCGAGAAAAATATGATATCGATACCGCCAAGTACAATGAAAACGTACTCGATACGCTCAGCAAGCAAGGGGTCAATGTCGTTTGGCGAGACAACAACTCTAGCTCTAAAGGCGTAGCTGATCGTGTCACTTTTGAGGACTTCAAAACGGCTGATACCAATCCGAACTGCGATGTTGAATGCCGAGATATTGGTATGCTTGATGGTTTTGATAAACTGGTTAAGTCAGGCAGCTCACCGAAAGAGACGCCTAAAGACACGCTTATTTTGTTACACCAAATGGGTAATCATGGCCCCGCTTATTACCAGCGCTACCCTAAAGAATTTGAAACGTACAAACCTGTCTGTATGACCAATGAGCTGTCAAAATGTGATACCCAGTCTGTGATCAATGGCTATGACAATGCGATTCTGTACACCGACTACTTTTTGGATAACGTGATCGATACCCTAAAGACTTACGAACAAGATTATGATGTAGTCATGGTGTATATGAGCGATCATGGCGAGAGTCTGGGAGAAAACAATATTTACTTGCATGGTCTGCCCTATAAGTTTGCACCAGATACCCAAAAACACGTACCTGCAGTCATTTGGTCACCAGACAGTAATCACATCGATGCGGACAGTCTCTCTATTATGAGCAGTCAGCCCGTATCACACGATTTTATTACGCCGACGTTGCTTAGCTTTTTTGGCATCACAACCGATGAAGTCAAAGGCGCGCCAACCTTTTTTAAAGTGAATAACTAAATCTGTTTTTATATTGCTCCATCTTTTAGGTAGCCACTATTTTTTAGGTCAACACCATGTATAAGATACTCGTTATTGAAGACAACCCCGATATCGTGGCCAATATTTATGCGTTTTTTGAGCCAAAAGGCTTTGAGCTGGACAACGCACATAATGGCTATAGTGGGCTAACGCTCGCCGCAAGCAATCATTATGACGTCATATTGCTCGATGTCATGCTACCAGGTATGGATGGCACCAAGCTGTGTAAGAAACTCAGAGAAGAACTGCATGACAAAACGCCTGTGCTGATGCTCACTGCGCGCGATACGATTTTGGATAAAGTGGCAGGCTTTGATAGCGGTGCTGATGATTATTTGGTCAAGCCATTTTCATTGATTGAGCTAGAGTGCCGTATCAAAGCACTTATACGTCGTCATGAGGACGATCATTTTGTACACAGTATCGCTGTGGGCGCGCTATCGCTAAATAATAGTGAACATACTATTATGCGCGAAGGAAAGTCGATTAAGCTCACCCCAACTGGATTTAAGATATTACATATCCTGATGAGTGCCGCACCGCGAGTCGTCAGCAAGACAGAACTTGAAGAAAAGGTTTGGGGTCTGGATATACCCAGCAGTGATGCGCTACGCACTCATATTCATAGCGTGCGGGCGCAGGTCGACAAGCCTTTTGACAAAACCATGATAGTAACAGTGCCTGGTGTGGGTTACCAAATTATCGATCCCAATAAATCAGAACACGCGGTAGTATAACTGAGAGAGTAGCACCTCATACTGTCTATCATCGCTCACTATATCAATTACCTCCTTTGATTAAGCATCTCCATATTATGTTCAATATAGACTCGATAGCCAATAAGTTTCGATTATCCTACTTTATATTCGCGCTGTTATTATGCGGGGCTTTTGTCAGTATTTTTCTATACGCGGAGAGCAGAATAGAACAGGAGTTGGTTAAGGGTCGGCTGTTGCAGCAGCTTGATATCAGCCAAGAAAAGTACGGCGATCGCTCTATTTATACTGCCGACCCAGGCATCAAGATCTATCGCTACGATAGTGCCCCTACCAACCTGCAAACAACAGCAACGGCAACGGTGCAAGAGAAGTCTGTCACTATAGACGGTGAGTCTGGCAAAACCCACGGTAACCTTCATTTTTTCGCCTATCAACAAGGCAATCAGACTTACATTTTGACGTACTTGGAAGGGGTTGAGATGGTGATGAGCCACTACCCTGTACTAGAAATCTTCGAAAACTTAGAAGATATCTTTGCAGACACACTAAGAGTGGCGGTCATTTTGAGTTTGCTTATTGCCGCCATATTCTCTCATTTATCCTCTAAACAAATCATCAAGCCTTTACTCGATTTAAAAAAAGCCGTCGAAACGGATCATAGCAACCTAACGGAACTCACGCACTTGCCCTCTGAGGTGGGCGTATTGGCGCGAGCTATCGATGAAAAAAACCATAAACTTGAGCAGTATCTAAAGCGCGAGCAACTGTTTACTGGTGATGTCAGCCATGAGCTGCGCACGCCCTTAACCATCATCATGGGTGCCTTCGAAGTGCTAGCTTCGCAATTACCAGCAGACAGTCATCTAAACGAGTTTACCAATCGGATTGGCACTACCGCCCGTGAGACCTCTGAGATTATCACCGCCCTGCTCTTACTTTCGCGCGCCCCTGAAAAGCTAGATGCACCGCAAACTTCTATCAATAGCATTGCCTTAGCCGAGGTGCAGCGATTGACCTATTTGCTGCGCTATAAAACGGTCACGTGTGAAATAGTCGCTGAGCAAGAATATAGCGCCTATGTGCGTCCTGAGCTATTAAAAATGGCACTGGGCAATTTGATAAAAAATGCGTTTCAGTATACCGATGATGGCGAAGTCACCATCACTATCGATGACGAAAAAATCATGGTAACTGATACTGGTCTTGGTATTCCTGAGGCGATGATGCCGCTGCTGTATGAGCGCTTTGAGCGCCTAACTCATGACTATCAAGACGAGGGTACAGGCATAGCCTTGTCACCAGAAAATGATATCAATCACAAGGTTGAAGGCTCAGGTTTGGGACTGAGTATCGTACAACGCATCATGTCTCATATGGGCTGGCAGCTGACTCATCAAGCCAATCCGTCTGGCGGCAGCACTTTTATTATTTATTATAAATAACCGTACTTTGCTTACTATCACCACAATTTCTATTTAACCATTGCCCACTGAACTGGCGGGCAATGCCATTTGTGCCATTTGTCCGAATCATTCTTTATTCTCATTCCTGCTTACGCTCTTAACGTTTTCTTAATCTCGCTCGTCTTATACTTAGGATATATCGACTTTGCTTGACTGTTTTTTTGGTCACGCAAAACCGAAAGCGCATCTTGATATTAATAGATCATTAAGAATTCTATATGAATAAAATTACTCCTATTAATCTTGAAGACGAGTCAGCCGAGCATTGCTCTATCAAGCAGGCAGCACATCACAGTGCGCTCACGCCTGATAGCTTTGCAGAAAGCGCAAAAGGCAAAACGGGCTTTTACCGAATTATAAAAGCTGCTGGCTATTCAATGGACGGATTTAAGGCAGCATACAAATTTGAGGCGGCTTTTCGACAAGTCGTGTGGCTCAATGTTGTCCTGCTTGCCGCTGTCATTATGATGCCTTTTACGCTTGGTATAAAAATGATGCTAGTGCTCGCGTCTTTTTTATCTTTAATTGTTGAGCTGATTAACACGGGTATCGAAGCTTGCGTCGACCACACATCAACCGCCAAGCATCCACTCGCAAAAATCGCAAAAGATGTTGGCTCGGCGGCGCAGTTCGTGTCGTTATGTCTATTAACAATTTTATGGCTCATGGCGTTGTCTGTCTTTTTATAAAGACATCTATCACAGGCACTGATCAATAATCAAGCTAGAAGCTATCCTATTTATTATACGTTCTTACTTACTATACATTGCCAGAGGTATCCATGACTTTAGAAAACCACTCAATGGCTTGGGACTGGCTAAAATTACTGTGTTTGACCATCCTCGCTACGTTGGTGTTTGAACATAGTCAGTTAGACATACGCATCAGTGAGCTTTTTTATAGCCATGGACACTGGCTACTAGAAAAAGGTGCGCAGCCTTATGCGTTTATCTTTTATGATTTGCCCAAAGCCCTACTGATCCTACTGGCGGTCTACCTCATAGCAGTGTTAATTATAAAATATAGACAGCCTTTGCCGGATCTTGCCTCACAGCATCGCTGTAAATTCGATAAATTTCTGTTTCCTTTACCAATTCGGGAGATCGGCTATCTACTGCTGGTATTAGCGATTGTACCGGCTACCATTACCACATTAAAAGGCGTCACCCATGTGAGCTGCCCGAATGACTTGGCAATTTTTGGCGGTGAGTTGCCTTATCTAAATCTGTGGCAAAACATGGTTGCCGCAACGCCTGCCAGATGCTTCCCAGCGGCTCACGCCAGCGCAGGATTCTCCTTATATGGATTGGCTTTTTTGCCAACACTCAAAAAGCACTGTTATCAAATACTAAAAATAGTTACGCTCTTAGGCTGGAGCATGGGGCTGTATAAGATGCTATTTGGCGATCATTTTTTTAGTCATACTTTGGTCTCGATGCTGCTATCACTGACGATAGCGTGTGCGCTTGCGACGCTATTCTTTAAAGATTCGATAAAGGCAAAGGCCAAAAGCGCCAGTAAAAAACATGCCGACACAGCCACTAGCTTGCTTGGTACTGAAACCTCAAGCACTTAGAATGATAGTTATCACGTTGCGTTATTTTGCTAGACACGACTAGCGAACTGCAGGCATATTAGGATGAGGGATTAAAGATGATTTATCAGCACTATAAGGACGTTATGAAACCACTTTGTGCCGTTATGCCAGC
>NZ_DDNS01000008.1:76711-81411 GCF_002341255.1 Psychrobacter sp. UBA2514 | reverse complement strand
GCGTACTCTCTACCGCTGCGATAGCAGATACAGTCAGCCTGCCAATAGACACTTTGCCTAACAGAATAACCCTACCAAATGTTAGCCCAGCCAATAGTGCGCTTGCCAACCGCGGCGCTTACCGCTGACTGTATGGCCTGCTACCGTGAAGACTATAGTGGCGGCGTGCCGATTGATACGCCGATTGGCAATATCTACTCAACCAATATCACACCATCGACGCGCTATGGTATTGGCAACTATACTGAGGCCGATTTAAAAAAAGCCTTACACAAAGGTCGGGCGCCAAATCATCAGATTTATCCTGCGATGCCTTACCCGTCCTATCATGGCCTAACAGATGACGATGTCAGTGCCTTGTTTGCTTATTTTCAGACCATCCCTATCGTAGACAAACCCCCTGAAAAAAACCACACACCTGCCTTTCCCGTTGAATATCCGTAGCTTAATGCTGGCATGGAATGTCATCAATGTGCCTTCTACCGAAAACCGCGCAGGACTCAAAAAACTCTATGACGACTCTTGTGCAGGTTGCCATATGCAAAAAGGTGACAGTGCATACGGCGCTGGCTACTATCCACCGCTGGCCAACAACAGTAAAATGCAATCGAAATACTATATCATTAGGGTGTTAATAAATGGTCTGCGCGGGATGCCATCGTTCCATAGCATGATGAATGATGCGCAAATAGCAGCCGTTACACAGTACGTACATAGCGATTTGAACAATTTCACTGACACGGTCACTACTGCTAATGTTGCGCAATTACAATTACGCCATGACTTTCCACCAGGGTCAGACCCGAGTGAATAGATGAGACTCGCTATCTTATAAAGCACATTGACCGATAAAATAAGAGCAACCTCTTAACATAGCTGCTCTTTTGATGAGGTATCCAAGCGCTTACGTAGCATTTTAGATACGCTTTGGCGGTACAGAATAGGTGCCGACGACATGAGCCACGACATCGTCTGAGCCTTCTGAATATAGAGATACCTCGCCCACTATTAAGGCTCGCCCTACTTTGAGTAAGGTGCATTCAGCGATAATACGTGCATCTGCTGATGGTTTACGCAAAAAATTGATAGTCAGACTCGTCGTCACTGTCAATGGCACGATACCGATTTTCCCGAGTATCGCAACATAGATGGCGACGTCAGCGACGGCCATCATGACAGGTCCTGACACTGTGCCACCAGGACGTAGCTCATCGATGCCAATCTCGTGTGATAAAGTCGCACCATTTTCACTGACTGCTTCGACGATACATTTGGTTTGTGGAAACTCTAACGCCATAAAGGCGCTGATTTCTTCTTTGGTTGCAGACATAACGCTTCCTTGAATTAAATTAAACTTTCCTTGTTATTTATTACTTCACTGAATACATTCCTTTAATGTATTACTGGCGTACCTTCTGTACTAAAGGCAAATCCTTTATTACTAAAATTCCCAATCATGACCGCTTCGATAACTGGTCTGACGGTTTCATCGACACCTTCGACCTCGATAATGAAGTTAGCACCCGACCCGCCTTTATCTTCTTCTTTTTCGACGATGTAGTTTAGCGTGGCCATCGCTGATAGCTCAATGGGTTTGCTTAGATACGACTTTACCAGTGCCCCATCCGTATCATAATAATCAATTTTATTAATATACAGTGATTTTTTCAGCGTGGTATTGCGCACACTCAGCGTCGCTGACAATAGTACTTTGCGATTGTCTCTATCAGTATAGATATCAGAATAAATCGGTACATAAAAGGTTTCTTTATAACTGAACTGACTGCGATCTACATCGGATGTCACCTCTAACGCTTCAATCGGATCTTGTTGGTGCTCGGACAGAAGAACATTCGGATCTTGCGCAGACGGATCACAGCCTGACAGCAACACGATAACAGCGACCAATAGAACGGATATACTGCGCTTATTCATAAACTTCCCCTGTCCCTTTTCATGTCACTGCGATTGCAAGCTGTTATTTGATTTTCACACCCACGCTACGTAAGAAATGGTTGATGTGTTTGTTTGCGCCATAAATGACCAATACATCACGGTCTTGCAATATTTGTTCAGGCGTGGCCAGACCTTGCACGCTAGGTTTGGTCTGGGTACGACCAAAGCTGTCTTCATAATACTCATAGCGCAAGGTACTAAGCAATCGGATATTGAATTTTTGCTCCAACCGCAACTCCTCAACCGTCTTGCCGATCAACACATTTGGAATCTTGATTTCTACCATACTAAAGTTATCGCTTAACTCAAACGAATCAACAAAATGGCTTAGTGACAGTCGTTTGGCCCAGCGATTGGCTGCTTCTTTTTCAGGGTAAATAATGTCATCGACACCAATGGCCTGCAAAACTTTTTTATGCAGTGGATTGATGCTACGGCTGATCAAACGTTTTGCTTTTAGGGTTTTAAACAGCGCCGTTGCCATCACGTTGGCGCCTTGATCCTCCCCAATAGCAACAATGACGGTATCGGTATCGACAATCGGTAATCCGCTCACGGTATACTCATCCGTGGCATCCATACAGAGCGTATGAGAGATGACCTCCTTATAGGCTTCTACTCGTTGCATGCTGCTGTCAATGGCAATCACTTCGTGACCTTGGCGGGTCAATGCTGCTCCCAGTGACGCACCAAAATTCCCCAACCCTACGATGATATATTTCATAACCTTAATGACCTTTTTTAGTATCTTTTACTCTAAGTTTCCCTGTTTTTGCACATAAAACCGTCTATTTATCACAAGTTAGTTAATCGTGATTTCCTCAGTCGGATAGCGATAATTGCGTTGGCGCATGTTTTTGAGTAGCGCAATAAATATCGTCAGCATACTGACCCGTCCAACAAACATGATGACCGACACCACCACTTTACTAAAATCCGATAAGTCTGCTGTCAGGTTTAAACTTAGCCCCACCGTGCTATAAGCTGAGAAACATTCAAATACCACTTTGATCAAATCAAGCTCTGGCTGATCATAACTAATCAGCGTCACACCCGTACCGATGACCAATAATGACAACCACATAATAGAGAACGCGCGGCGGACTGAAATCTCCGCAATCTGACGCTTGAAGACTTCTATCTTTGTTTGCCCACGGGCTAGACTCAGTGTATTTAATAGCGCAATCGCAAAGGTACTGGTCTTGATACCACCACCCGTTGAGTTGGGCGACGCCCCAATCCACATCAAAAATATCGTTAGCATGACCGTTGGAAAAGTCAGCTCACCCATATCAATGACATTGAACCCTGCGGTTCGCGGCGTGGCAGCCGTAAAAAACCCTGTGATAAGCTTGTCAAAGAAACCGGTATGGTCAGCGAGTACATTGTTGTATTCAAATACCATCACCCCAACCAGACCAGTCAACAATAACGCCCCAGTCGTAATCAAGGTAATACGGCTGTTGATATTCAGCAACCAAGGCTGATAAATATGGTGCCGGTCATTGCGATATATCAGTCGCTCAGCGCGATGACGCAAATACCGCAGCACATTGACCACAATGGTGAAGCCCATACCGCCAAAGATAAAGGTCATCGCAATGATAAGCTGCAATGGATAATTAAAACGTAGCGAATCGTCATACATGCCAGCACTAAAGGTAGAAAACCCAGCATTACAAAAAGCGGATATCGCATGAAAGACCGAAAAAAACAATTGCTCAGACCAGTTCATATCAGGCATATCATAAATGCTGATATAAATGAGTGCCGCCGCCACCGCCTCAACGGCGAATGTCACATATAAAATAGACTTAAGTGTCGACACCACATTACCCATGCCGCGCATATAAGACATCTCGCTAATACTCGCTTGCGTCTCGTAACTGACGCCGCCCTTAAAGAAGTAACTAAAATAGGTCACGAACGTCAAAATACCTAGGCCGCCGATTTGTATCAAACCCATGATAATGACTTGACCAAACGTTGTGAAATAGGTTGCCGTATCCACCACAATAAGCCCAGTCACACAAACGGCACTGGTCGCGGTAAAGAGCGCATCAATAAAGGACAGCGGCTGCGTTGTCGCATTGGGCATCATTAGGAGCAAAGCACCAACCAGCACAACGGCTAAGAAACTTAAAATAAAAAACTGTGCAGGATGCAAAAAGGTGCGATTGAGATTGAAATTATGATCAGAGAGTTCACGGATAAAGGTGACAAACACGGCGATTTTTATCGCGACAAAACCATCAACGGCGGCGTCCAAGCCAGAACGCAGCAAATCAGTGAAATGCGCGGTAAGTAAAATGACAATCGCGATACTGGTAAAAGCATCAAAAATAGCAACTTTATTGAGCGTTCGCGGTTTGTTTGTGTAGAGATAACGGCCAACCGTCACCACAAAGCTGAGCAAAATAACGACCAAGTAAAAAATATGAAACACTTGTTGCAGCCAAATGGGTAACGTAAAGCCACTATCCAATAAGACAATAGCTACCGCGATGACACTAATCAGAATCGTAACATTATTCAATAATCGATAACGTGCGGCTGCATTCATAGCTTGAACCCATGACAACAATAACCACGATACTTATACTCCTTTTTTGCCCTATTCACAAAAACTGATTTGAGAGAATCGTAACCAATTATTGAATCAATATAGATCCTAAGAGTCATTCAGATGAGATATCAAATACTTGCAAGATCATACAATACTGACTGACGTACTGACTCCTTTT
>NZ_DDNS01000008.1:60866-76542 GCF_002341255.1 Psychrobacter sp. UBA2514 | reverse complement strand
GTCTCTCATTCTTCTTTTGTTATTATTATCGCCATTTTTACACCGCCCCATGTCACCAGCACCACGCCGATAGCTATCAAAGATGCCCCCAAAAACAACCCCTCAGGTGGTCGCTCTCCCTGCAAAAATATCGCAATCGGTACACCAACGACAGCCCCAACCGCCCCTAGTAAACTGAGCAATACAGGCCCACCTGTTTTTTGCAAAAGAAATAATAAGAAAAACTGACCAGCAAACACCCACGCTTGTACGACTATCAATCCTAGCGGCAACCAAGCATCCAAAGATATCGCGACAGAAAAATCAGAGAACGCGCTAAACAAACCTAGCAGCAATGCCGCCGCCACCAGCATACCGGGTGCAAGCGCACTAGATGAAGTATTGTCAGGCCAGCGTAATGTCCGATAGATATTGCCAATGGCGAGCAGCACTGGCCCGCACAGCGCGACTAAAATCCAGAAGACACTAGATTCTGGTGCAGAAAGCTTGTGGATAGCCAATACCCCTGCCCCAATCAGCGCAGAGACGACGCCAAGCGCACGAATGAGATAAAAACGCTCCATACGTAGCATCAGTGCGCCAAGATACGTTAGCAGTGGGGGTAAGGAAATAATGAGGGCAACAAACCCTGCCCCAACATGAGGAATGGCCGAAAAGAGCAGTAAATTGGCAGCCGCCACGCTAACAAAGGCGGCGACAAAATAATACTCGATAGTACGGGCACTAATAGGCGGTATCTCTTGTTTGATAAGAGCAACGATTAGTAAAATAATGGCCGCGCCAGTGATCGACCAAAACAAAAACGCGAGTGGTGTTAGACCGATATTGACAGCATATTTTGCCAAGTTGGTCGAGATACCAGTAAGCGCACCCCCTGCTAATAGGCAAGCAACAGGCACTAGCCACGTGTTTTTGTGAGTATTTTTATTGAGTAAGTCATTCATCCATTATCCTATTGGACAAGGTCGATCATTCAGTCACCAGTTTCGCAAGCAGCTCATCTATCTCAACCTTAAATTCTTTGTCTTCGATTTTATTGGCTGCAACTTTGGCATTTTGTAGATGTTGGCGCTTAGAATGACTAAACTTATTATTTTTAACATCGAATCGCCTAAAAAATAGTCGCTGTCAGTGCCATGGTCGAATGTTCAACACGCCCTAATAAAAAGGCCGCTAATATATAGCGGCCTTTTTATTGATACGATATCTGCTGCTATGATGATATAGCGTGGTTAAAGGTAACATTTATCAATTGCATTAACATTGACTGTAGTTAACACTAACGCCGCGCATCGCAGTAGGAATTCTATTATCAGCATAGACAGCTAGGCCACCACGAGCGGTCTCTTTATATTTATCAGACATATCAGCACCTGTCTGCTTCATGGTTTCTATAGCCTTATCCAAAGAGACGAAGTGCTGGCCATTTCCTCTACAGGCTAAACGTGCTGCGTTGATAGCTTTGACCGCCCCCATGGCATTGCGCTCGATGCAAGGCACCTGCACCAGTCCACCAATAGGGTCGCAGGTTAGACCTAAATTATGCTCAATACCGATTTCTGCCGCATTTAAGCATTTAGCTGGTGTCCCATTCATGATCTCTGCTAATGCAGAACCTGCCATCGCACATGCCGATCCAACCTCGCCTTGGCAGCCGACTTCAGCACCAGAGATGGAAGCGTTTTGCTTGATTAGGCTACCGATAGCGGTGGCGTTCAATAAAAACTTGCGGACACCATCTTGGCTATAGTTAGGTAAAAAATCACGATAGTAGTGCAATACTGCAGGAATAATACCTGCTGCGCCATTGGTGGGTGCGGTCACAACTTTGCCGCCATTGGCGTTTTCTTCATTGACGGCGAGCGCGTACAAGTCTACCCAGTCCATGGCGGCCAATTTGTCATTGTTGGTGATAGGTTGGTCTTTTTCCGCAGACAGCTGCCTGTGCAAATCTTGTGCGCGGCGTTTGACATCCAAGCCACCTGGCAAAATACCGCCATTTTCACAGCCTTGCTTAACACAATCTTGCATGACCTCCCAAATACTATCTAGGTAGGCAAACACTGTCTCTTTGTCATGGAAGTGGCATTCATTGGCCAGTACTAATTCGCTGATGCTCAAATCATACTGACGACATTGTTCTAGTAGTTCTGCTGCATTATTAAAAGGATAAGGAACGCTATCGATCGTTGGGCTGGCATGATCTTCATCTGGATCGGTGGCATCTTCTTTATTGATGACAAAACCACCACCAATCGAATAGTAGGTCTGCTGATAACGAGTACCGTCAGTCGATATAGCACGAAGCGTCAATGCGTTAGGGTGATAGGGCAGGACAGTATCGTCGTACCAATAAATATCCTGCTCTGTATCAAATGCAATCGTGTGAATACCTGACACATTTAATGTCTTGCCAGAAAAAATAGGAGAAAGATAGCTGCTGGTCATACGTGTATCGATGGTGCTAGGTGTATGGCCAAGTAACCCTAACAATATGGCAGTATCTGTTGCGTGCCCTTTTCCTGTCGCCGCCAAAGAGCCATAAAGCTCGATTTCAATCTTTGCGATAGCCGTCAGTTCCATTTGTTTGGTCAATGAGGCTAAAAATAAATTGGCTGCCACCATTGGTCCCACTGTATGTGAGCTCGATGGACCAATGCCGATTTTAAATAAATCAAAAATACTAATCATAATGAGTTACCGAAAATTCAAAGGCTTGAACAATTGTGATAATTGCCTTGAGCGCTTTTATTGAAAATATAATAGGCAGTCGTCACTCTCAAGGCCCACTACAGAAGACTTGTGAGCGACCGTCTATAAAAATATTGCTATTAAAGAGTACAGATGGTGACTGAATAATCACTTTTATTTGTTTTGAAACTCCGCTATCATGCTCGGAGTCAACGACTATGTAACATCCTGTAAGTCAATATCTCTATTAAATAGGCTGGTTGGCAGAAGAGCAAACGTGCTTTTGATCATACAGTATCTTTGGTTATACATACATAGTGATCTAATACAACCATCCAAGAACTGGCTATCATACCAAATAATACTTTTGGTTTGTCATATTACAACATAAATGAATGAATTGGGATGACATATTATCGATAGAAGACGATAGTGCTTATTTATATTGTTTACGACTTCTATCGCGTTCGCTACTATCCCCCCAATTTCGCACCGTTTTTACTTTTTCCATTATTTTAGCCTATTACCTCAGCTCACATAGGACACGCGCGCATGCCATCTCAAAAAGACCCATCATCAGCTTCAGACAACAGCGCTCAAAATCAGTCAGCTCACAATGCATTGGAAGCTGCAGGTATTGATTCAGCAGCCATCAGTTATCCGCACAATCCAGATTTTGAAAATGGTCGCTGGTTTCCGACATGGCGACCTTACAAAGGTGATTTGGATCGTGATCCTGTGGGTATCAATGATTATTTGCCACCGTCAAAGAGTGTATTACTTGGTATACAACATACATTTGCCATGTTTGGTGCGACCGTCCTTGCGCCATTATTGATGGGATTTGACCCTAACTTAGCCATTTTGATGTCTGGTATCTGTACGGTGATGTTCTTTATGATCACTGGTGGGCGTATGCCAAGCTACTTGGGATCAAGCTTTGCTTTTATTGGTCCAGTGATTGCGGTAACTGCGTATGCAGGGGCAGGGTTCAATGCCAATTTGAATGTCGCGCTAGGCGGTATCATGGCCTGCGGTATCATTTATGCGCTGATTGGCCTGTTAGTGATGAAAACAGGCACTGGCTGGATTGAGCGCTTGATGCCGCCTATCGTCACTGGTGCTATTGTCATGATTATTGGTCTTAATTTGGCACCAGTTACTATCCAAGGGGTTTCTGCCAATCAGTTTGATGCTTGGATGGCTACGTTGACCGTACTACTCATCAGTGGAGTGGCGGTATTTACCCGTGGCATGTTACGTCGTTTGCTGCTACTCGTGGGTTTGGTATTATCATACATCGCTTATTTTGTGTTGACCAATATCCTAGGTTTTGGGACGGCAATTGATTTTAGCGCAGTCGCTGCGGCTGCATGGTTTGGTCTGCCCAGCATTCATACCCCACGCTTTGAGATGAGCGCTATTATTCTCATTGCGCCTGTCGCCTTTATTTTGGTCGCTGAAAACTTAGGTCACTTTAAGGCAGTGGAAGGTATGACCAAGTCTCGCGTGACCCCTTATATGGGCCGAGCATTTTTTGCCGATGGCTTGGCAACGACTTTCTCAGCAGGATTTGGCGGTACAGGTGTGACTACCTATGCTGAAAACATCGGGGTGATGGCGGTCACCAAAGTATATAGCACAACGATATTTGTCGTCGCAGGTGTGGTCGCTATTATATTAGGGTTATCACCAAAATTTGGTGCCATTATCCAAACGATACCAGCGGCTTTATTGGGCGGCGCTTCTATCGTCGTTTTCGGTCTGATCACGATCGCTGGGATAAAAATCTGGATCGACAGCCACATTGATTTTAGTAAAAACAGCAATCTGATCATCGCGGCAGTGACCGTAATCATGGGTACAGGTAACTTTAGCTTGCACTTAGGTGGTTTTGATTTGGGTGGTATTGGTACTGCCACTTTAGCCGCTATTGTGTTGAATGCTTTATTTAATAAAAGTTCTGACGTTAAATAAGTAATGCTGATAAGATTAAAATTTGAGCCTATCGAATAAAAATAGTAAACGTATATCTTCTCTAATAAAAAGCGCCCATGCTATGAATAGTATGGGCGCTTTTTATTAAATGTCTGCGTGAGACAATCGTATCAATACTACTTAATTACTTATAGTCTCGCTTATAAAATCTTGAAAAAAATCGATAGCGGCGTAGCGCGCGTGGTTTTGGTTTTAGTGACCCTAAATAAATAGCAAGCATGGTTAACAAGGCGCCGCCCCATTGTAAGCCATTGATAGGTTTGTCCAGCCAGCTATAGTCAATAACCAAAGCGGCGATGGGTTCAGTTAACAATAACAGACCCGTCAATGCAAGAGACAACTTAGGAATAGAATAAGCAATCAGACCCCATGCCAAACACTGCATCACTGTCCCGTAGATAAGCACCCAACCAATCTCAGACCTTGTGTTGGGCAAGATATGACCTGTATCGAATATAAACATAGGCACAATCATGGCTAAGACGCCACCGATACTAATCAGCTGCATCAGCATAAATATCGGTGTCGGTTCGGTATCATGTGTCTTTCGAATAAAAGTCATCGACGCACCTAGCATTGCTCCTGACACAATACCCGTGACAAATCCCCAAGTGGCAGCGGAATTGTATGCAAATTCAGGACTGCCTATCATTGCAACGCCCAGCATCGCTAAAAATAAACTGATGATCTGCACGATAGATTGGCGCTCATTGAAATATAAAAAACCAATGGCAGCTAAAAAGAAGATTTGTAAGCTATTGAGCAGGGTTGAAATACCAGGACCCACAGCATAAATACTCTCGTGCCAAAGCGCCAAGTCTAATCCTAAAAATGCACCTGACAATAAACCATAAAAAATAGCACGTTTTGATTGTGGCATCTGTTGGCGCATCACCTTGGCTAAAATCGCAAAGACAATACCTGAAATGGCCAGTCGCCAAAATGACATCGCCCAGCCACCGATATCGACGTGAGCGACAATCAGACTGCCCAGCCCAAAGATAATACAACCGATAACTAGACCAATAGGGGCAGCGCGTGAAGAAGCAGTCGCCATAAAACGTCCTTATATTATTATTCTTATGGTCCTAGACCAATGTGAGGGTTAGCCAAAGCCCTATTGTCGTGGTTTTAAGCAAAAAATAAAATGGCAAAACCAAAATTTATTCTGGTTATTAGATAGATCGTTGCTGTAGATAATTTATTAAACCAAATAGTACGAAAAAGTCTCGTAGGCAGTAGAACCATCTTGTGACCTTACTCACACAATAATGCTTGTACAACAGCGCTTATATAATCGAGTCACATCCTTACAGGAATGATATTGGCTCTGATATCGCAATTTGTTAGTCTAGTACTCATAAAATCACCAGTCATGATTCGCTATATCAAACAATATTATTTGCCTAGGTTTGCTTATGCTCCGACATTTTATGTCAAAAATACAACCAAATGTGACCTCTTGTTTGCCTCTAAAAATATCGCAATTTAGCTTTGCGATAGGTATCGTCTCTAGTGCATTTTTTTTAATGCCTAGCGCACAAGCGGCCAGTTGCAAGCTCCCCAAAAGCTACTATAAAAATGTCTCTTGTACGTCTACTAGCGGCTATTTTTTAGCAATCAAAGATTTTGGTGCGCCAGTCGCTCTGATTGACAGCAAAGGTAAAAGGGTCGTTGATTTATCACGCTATCAAAAAGTCGATGCCGACAAGATATCGGGCGGGCTACTACCTGTATTGCGCAACAGTCGGGTCGGTTATCTCAATATGCAGGGACGCGAAGTCGTGCCTGCAATGTACGATATGCTCACAGGAAATCAAGGGTGGGCGCGTCCAGTATCTGAAGGACGTATCGTCGTAAAAAAAGATGGTAACTACGGTGTTATCAATACCTCCAACAGCACGGTTGTCTCGTTTTCAGCATCGATTGACGAGATCGATGATTATCGTAATGGGAGGGCGCGCGTCCGTAAAAACAGTGTGATAAGTTGGTTAGATAAAAATGGTAATGCAACGCGTGATCCAAATGCTCAGGATAAGAGTCAGTCGGCTAAAAAATCCACAGCTTCTACTAACAATACGTCATCACAATCAAGACAACCTGCACCTACACGTTTTACGACATTACAATCACGTCAGCAAGATGGAAAATGGGGCTTCGTTGACGACAACGACGTCACGATGATTACCTATTCGTTCGATGAAGTCCGTCCATTCTCTGAAGGATTAGCGGGCGTTCGTATCGGAGAGGAGTGGGGCTTTGTTAATCTGGGCGGTGAGCTAGTGATTCCTTTTCGCTTCACTAATGATGGGGTATTAACTGATGATAATTATAAGGGTCAACCCTCATTTGTATTTACAGGTGGTAAGGCATGGATCGGCAATTTAAAAAACGGCAATAAAATGTGCATCAATAAAGAAGGCACAGGTGTCAGCTGCGATTAGCGTTATATCCATAATCTATAATTGGTATACAACGAAAAAGAGTGTAAACCCTATTCGTTATCGATAGGGTTTACACTCTTTTTTATGGCTAATGTTACTATAGGCGAATAGCTATTTTTCTAACAAATGATTGCTAATCAAATCGACCATATAAGGCTGATAATATTCTGGAATATCATGCGCCATACCTTCGATTAAATGAAACTTGGCATTAGGAATGGTTTTTGCCACTACTCGACCTTGTGACGCCGGTAGCAGTCCGTCAGCGCTACCGTGTAAGACAATCGTTGGTGCTTTGACTTGCTTACTAAAGCGGCTGATAGAGCCTGATGCCAAGATAGCATTGAGCTGCTGCACCGTACCGAGTGGGTGAAAATTGCGTTGATAGCGGATTTTGGCAATTTCACGCACCATGCGCACATTGACGTGACCTGGTGTGCCAACCGTTTTCATAAACCAGACACTATGGCGTACGATATCACGCTCAGAGTGGCTCTCTGGACGATTGATAAGGGTGTATAGCTGCTTAGGTCTTGGCGGTTTTAAAAATGCTCGATTGGTCGTGGTAAACATAAGCGCCATACGCTGCACCAAGCTTGGATAACGTGCCGCCACAATTTGAGCAATCATCCCGCCCATAGAGGCACCAAGCAGATGCGTTTTGCCAAGCTTTAGCGCCTTGATCAACCGGGCGGTGTCTTCTGCCATGTCAGTCAAGTTATAAGCCACCTGAGTGCTTTTGTTCGATAGCCCCGTTTGTAGGCGTACCATCATTTTGAGCTGGTTGATACGCGGTAGGCCCTCGATCTGTACTTTAGAAGACAGGCCGATATCACGATTGTCAAAACGGATCACAAAAAAACCAGCATCAATAAAGCGCTTAATAAAATTGTCTGGCCAAAATATCATTTGCGAACCCAGTCCCATGATCATCAGTAGGGGCGGATTATTAGGGTTGCCACCTGCTTCGACACACAACTCTATACCATCACCAATATCAATCATCGCTTGATGAAGGTGTTGGCTAAGATCGGAGTCGCGCCACTGATGTTCCCCAAACCGTTGCCATTCAGGAGTAGGGTAAAAGTCTAGAGTATTGTCTAAACTGGTATCTGACGTTTCCGGCAATTTGGCACTATTAATGTCATTTGATGTTGTCATGAAGTGTCCTAATTAGAGGGTCATCTACTACAGCTCAAGCATCTCAAAATCAAGCTTGCCGACACCGCACTCAGGGCAGGTCCAGTCATCAGGGATGTCTTCCCATTTGGTGCCAGGGGCAATACCTTCTTCAGGGCAGCCAAGCGCTTCGTCATAGATCCAGCCGCAGACAATACATTCATAACGTTTCATAAATAGTCCTATCGATCATTACCAGTGTCACAGTGCGCCATAAACGCTTATATTTCGTATTACAGTCAATTATATTAGACGGTAAAAGCGCACGTAGTTTAGCATATAACCGTTATTTTCATAGTTAAGTTTACACTTGTATATTGAGATGAAATTGGCTTTTATCAAGTCCATCATCTGTACCATTGTACCGAAGCGAAGTACGATCTTGGGCTATAAGCCGCCATAAAAAAGCCAATCATGCTATAATAACGGTCGCTAAATTGACACTGTCAGCCATAATTGCCTGCTGATCTATCAGTGTCTAACTATTGTCCAAGCCATATAACATATACAAGCTAAGGGTTTTCATGAGTATTAACGCCGCCACATCTGCCACTACCGAAAATGAGACGACTCCAATGCTCAATACAGACCATCCGTTTTGGCAGATTATTCGCACAGTACCAGACTTTCCAAAAGTCGGCATTGATTTTTATGATATTACCCCGTTACTGCGCAGTCATATTGATGCTGTCATTGATGCGCTGCTTGCCGCATTGCCAGAGGGACTGATGGATGAGGTGGATTGCTTAGGGGCTGTTGAAGCGCGCGGGTTTGTATTTGCCAGTATGCTGGCAGGAAGATTGGGTAAGGGTATGATCTTGCTCCGCAAACCAGGTAAACTGCCACCACCTGTCGCTAATAAAGCATATGCGCTTGAGTATGGCAAAGACACGCTTGAGATGCAAAATAATTTGCCACCTGAACGTGTACTACTGGTCGATGATATCTTGGCGACTGGAGGCACATTGACGACCGCTTATGAGTTATGCCAGTCAGCCGATCATACTGTGGTCGGCGCATTAGTTTTATTAGATTTGGTTGAGCTACATGGCGAGTTCCCAGTACCTGTCTATACGGTATTAAAGGCGTAAGTCTGATTGTTCAAGAGAGTTTATAGAGTATAAAAAAGCGCCCTGAAAATCATCAGGGCGCTTTTTTTGTGGTGAGTCTAATGGTATTACGATTTGTTTTGCTCATAGCTTTTACAGGCGTACTCGATCAGCGTGCGACCAACCGTCTTTGGTGTGGTGATCCTAAAGTCTTTGGTGGTCAGTATAGGCTTTTCTGATTGCCACGACTTAATGACTTTATTATCAGCGCTATAATCGACGTAAGCTCTTTTATAGTAACTGAAATCTTTACAAGAAATCAGTAATTGCTGATCGCTATGATGGATGGGTTTTTCTTTCACTGTGCTCTTATCTTTTTGCGTAGGATAGGTTCTTAGCAAAGAGACAGTGATATTTTCGACGTCTTTTTCGTCTATGATGTTGATGTCAGAGTGTTCGATAGAGTCTACATCTAAGCTAAACGTCGATCCAGAGTCGCTCTCGGTCACCTCGACCCAATTGACCGCATGGGCGCTGGTCACTAAAACACTGCCTGCCAATAACATTGATAGCCGTTTCATACTTAAGCCTTGCTTCTTGTTATTTGAAGTCGCTCATGATAGCCAACTTACTGTGGGCAGGCAAATATCTTTTGTGCCAGACGAGTGCTTATTGTGTCTCGTTTATTGCCCGCGGATGGCCGCTAACGTCTTCGCCAGCTCATCACGTGCCCCAATAAAACCATCAATACCTTTTGGTAATAGGTCTTGTGTGACTGTGTCTTGCTGATAGGCCGCGCTAAACTCTTCATGCGTCAAGCTCACTTGGCTCATCGCTTGCATATCCATGGACATGCTCGGCGATAACTGACGAGGCACATCAATATCCATGACTGCCAGCTCATCGATTAGGTTGGGCGCAATGGTCAACAAATCGCAACCTGCAAGTGCCAATATCTGCTCAGTTGAGCGGAAACTCGCCCCCATGACTTGCGTATGATAGCCATGCTGCTTGTAGTATTGGTAAATAAGTTTGACAGATTGTACGCCCATATCCTCAGAAGCTGGTACATTTTGGCGATTTTGTTGACGTTTTTGCCAATCTAAAATACGCCCTACAAAAGGAGAGATGAGCGTCACGCCCGCATCTGCGCAGGCGATTGCTTGATGCTGACCAAATAGTAGGGTCAAATTGCAGTGGATGCCTTGAGTTTCAAGATAACGTGCCGCTTCAATGCCTTGCCAAGTTGCTGCCATTTTGATCAATACTCGCTCTGAGTCGATACCAGCTTTTTGATAAGCGTCCATAAACCCAAGGGCCTTATCGATCGTCGCTTTAGTATCATAAGACAAACGCGCATCGACTTCGGTAGAAACGCGCCCTTCAACAAGCGCCAAAATATCACAACCAACTTGAATGGTCAGGGCGTCAATCACTGCATCGACATCGCCATTATGGCGGCTCATTGTTTCTGATAGCATACCTTGGTTATCAGGATGAATGAGGGCTTTGGTGATGAGGCTTGGATTGGTGGTCGCATCGATAGGTTTTAGTCGGGCAATAGCAGCAAGGTCGCCAGTATCAGCGACAATGGTCGTCATGGTACGTAATTGTTGTAATGCGCTCATCAGATATCCTTTTTCTTATTAATGATGTGGTGCTCCTCTTATAAATGACAGGGGAGGGAGCTGAATGGAAACTGTAACACAGTTTTCTACGTGTGTTTGCTCATAGTTGTGCTATGTGCCACTGTCATATTACTTAACTGTGATAATATTAATAATAATTTGCTGGCTTATCACTATTTACGAATGGGCACTGACCTGAGTTTTTGCTATAGTAGAGCCGGTCATCCGCTGGTCTGCTGTACTTGGCGACCAATATAGCAGTAATACCAGAGAACGCCAATGACGTGCGATATTTCTGATAGACTGTTTTTGGATGATGGTTAAAATAGTTTTGGTCATTGACCGCTATTTACCAATGACTTCATAATGACACTCTCAAGCACTATCGGTATATAGAGATAGTCGAAGCATTTAAAAAACACAGTAAAATTTAGCAGATATTCATATCTAAATATTAATAATACCTAACAGTGATAAAATCTAAAAAGGATGGGCGGTAATGAGCGAGCAGTCACCAGAACAAACCATGGATAATCTAAATCAAACCGCCGCAGGCGCTAGCGGCACCGCAACTGAAAAAGAATTTTTAGATAATATTCGCCAAAACATTGATGCGGTCGACTGCGAGATTCAAACACTCATCAATAATCGTGCCAAGCTGGCGCAACAAGTAGCAGCGGTAAAGAAAAACCACACGGCCGCTGATGACAGTAGTGACCCTATTTTTTATCGTCCTGAGCGTGAAGCACAGGTGCTAAAAGCGGTCATGGAGCGCAATACGGGTCCAATCGCTGACGAAAAGATGGCACGTTTGTTTCGTGAGATTATGTCGGTATGTTTAGACTTAGAAGCGCCGCAGCGTATTGCTTTCTTAGGACCAGTTGGCACCTTTACCCATGCCGCTGCATTAAAGCATTTTGGTAAAGCTGCTGATACCGTGCCAATGACGACCATTACCGATGTATTCCGTGAGGTTGAAGCGGGCACGGCGATGTATGGCGTTGTCCCTGTCGAAAACTCTTCAGAAGGGGTGGTCAATCATACTTTGGACGGATTCTTATCTTCTAGTCTAAAAATTATTGGTGAAGTTGAACTACCGATTCATCAAAACTTCTTGGTCGCTGAGCATACTAAGCTTGATGGTTTGAGCCGTATTTATTCGCACCAGCAGTCATTGGCGCAGTGTCGTCATTGGCTAGATGTGAATTTCCCTAATGTGGAGCGCGTTGCGGTATCAAGCAATGGTGAAGCGGCGCGTCGCCTCAAAAACGAATGGCATTCAGCAGCAATCGCTGGCGACGTTGCGGTTGCAGAGTACGGCTTGCATAAGCTTTACTCAAACATTGAAGACAATCCAAGCAATACCACCCGTTTCCTTATCATCGGACATGAGGCCATTGCGCCTTCTGGTCAAGACAAAACCTCCATCGTGGTCTCAGCCCATGACAGAGCTGGTGCATTGATCGAAATCTTGAAACCGTTATCATATCACGGCGTCTCGATGACCAGTATCGAGACACGTCCTGAGCGTCCTAATAAGTGGGCATATGTGTTCTTTATTGATATGAACGGTCATATCAATGATCCAAATGTTAGCGCCGCTATCAACGATATTCGCCCATTGGTAAAAGATCTGCGCATCTTAGGCTCGTATCCAAAAGCAGTATTATAAAGATATATTGGCTCATCTATTAGCTTGTTTATCTATCGAGATTGACACCTACGAGATTGATACCTAATAGATGGGCGATCGCATTTAGTGATAACCTCCAAGGATAAACCATGCAGCCTGATCAATTGACAGCGTCAAACCTATCGCCATTAACGCCAGCTTATGACAGTATTCTGGCGTTGGCACCTTATCAGACAGGTAAACCAATTGAAGAGCTGACGCGCGAATATGGTGTCTCAGATGTGGTGAAGCTGGCTAGCAATGAGAACCCGATGGGGTGCTCACCGCGAGTGACACTAGCCATCACTGAGCAGCTTGGTCAATTATCACGTTATCCTGATGGCAATGGCTATTATCTGAAGCAAGCGTTGGCTGACTTTAATGATGTCAAGGTCGAGCAGATTACGCTTGGCAATGGCTCTGATGATTTGCTCGATATTTTGGCACGTAGTTTTGTGGGTGCTGATGATGCTATCGTCTATAGTCAGTATGCGTTTGTGGTCTATTCTATGCTGGCAAAGATGCAAGGCGCGATGGATGTTGAGGTGCCTGCTCATCGGTTTGGTCATGACCTAAAAGCCATGAGCCAAACGGTACAAGATAATCCCAATACCAAAATCGTCTTTATTGCCAATCCCAACAATCCAACGGGCACGCAGTTAGAGCAAAAAGAGCTGCGCCAGTTCGTTGCCAGTGTGCCAAGCTCAGTCTTGGTGGTACTAGATGAAGCTTATATCGAGTATAGCCCTGAGAGTAACAACCGCGCATTGTTAGATGAGTTTGATAATGTCATCATTGTGCGTACGTTTTCTAAAGCTTATGGGCTGGCAGGTTTACGTGTGGGCTATGCCTTAAGCTCAGTAGCTGTTGCAGAGTTATTGAACCGAATTCGTCAGCCATTCAATGTCAGCCGTGTAGGCCTAGCTGCTGCCGCTGCAGCACTTGCTGATCAAGATTTTATCGAAAAAACGCGCCAGATGAATGATGAGCAAATGCGTTGGTTAGAAAAGCAGTTTGATACATTAGGATTGGGTTTTGTGAAGTCGCATGCCAATTTTATTATGGTGGAAGTGCAGGTTGAGATGGAAGATATAACTGCCGCTTCAATCCATCAAGCACTCCTTGAGCAAGGCGTTATTGTTCGGCCATTGGGCGCTTATGGGCTGCCAAACTGGTTACGCATTACGGTAGGTGTGGCTGAGGACAATTTACGTTTGATTGATACTTTGCGTTCTATTCTCAGTGAAGACTAGAGCATGTCCCCAATTCAAACGTTTATCACCATTTTTAAAATAGGGACATGTCCTCATCACATCCATCGATATGTTTTGATCAAAGGTATTATTTAGTAAGAAGTGATCTTAACTAGCCATTAACTTATATAACGCTGGAATTTACCGAAATTTATCCGAGCGCGTTCAACGAGAAAAGCCGTGAGTCGTCAGAAAAAAAACAATCTTCAGCCCTCTTTAAATATGCATCGACCTATCTTCGAACAAGTTTGTGTGATTGGACTTGGGCTCATTGGTGCTAGCTTCGCACAAGCTATTAAAGATAATGGCTTAAGTGAGCGACTGGTCGCAGTCGATAGGCATGCACCAAGTATTACAGAAGCTATCGAGCATGGTCTGCTTGATGCTGGTAGTGCAAACCTACAAGACGTCATAAGCGGTAGTGATTTAATCATCATTGCAGTGCCTGTACAGGCAGTACAAGCAGTGTTTGTAGATATCAAACAGGCAATGGATAACGGACAGCTTGCCGCTGACTGTATCTTAACCGATGTTTGTAGTACCAAAGTCAATATCATTGACGCGGCCAAAGCGGTGTTTGGTCCGTTGCCGGTAGGTCTAGTGCCAGCGCATCCAATTGCTGGGGCTGAAAATTCAGGGTATCATGCCAGACGCGTCAGTTTATTTGTCAATCATAGTGTCATCATCTGTGAGCTAGCTACCACAAGCAATGTCGCGATTACTAAGTTGCGACTATTGTGGGAATCAGTGGGTGCAAATGTCATATCGATGGATGCAGGTCACCATGATCGTATATTGGCGCATACCAGCCATTTGCCGCATCTGCTTGCCTTTAACTTGGTTGAGCAATTGGCAAGCCACGATGATAATTTAGATATGTTTCGTTATGCTGCCGGTGGGTTCCGCGATTTTACGCGTATCGCCGCAAGCGACCCTAAAATGTGGCATGATATATTTTTTGCCAATCAAAGCGCCATTGTGAGCGCCCTTGATGAGTATGGTGTCTATCTGCAAACCATGCGCCAGCTCATCATTGATAAAGATTCAACCGCCCTGATGGGACTTTTGGGCCGCGCGCAAGCCGCACGGCGTCATTTTGGCCATATGTTAGCCAGCACCCCTTATACGGATACTTCTGCCATGTCAGCTTCTTATAATATTACCCCTAGCAATACTGTCTCTGGCACCATTGCCATTCCTGGTGACAAATCTATCTCGCATCGCAGCATCATGCTTGGCAGTCTTGCCACAGGCGTAACCCACGTTACTGGATTCTTGGAAGGGGAAGATGCCCTTGCAACGCTGCAAGCATTCCGTGATATGGGTGTGACCATCGAAGGCCCTGATAATGGTAACTTGACCATTCATGGTGTCGGTATGAATGGCCTAAAGCCTAGCAAAACGCCTTTGTATATGGGTAACTCGGGCACGAGCATGCGCCTGCTATCTGGTATCTTGGCGGCGCAATCGTTTGATAGCGTATTAACGGGTGATACTAGCCTAAACAAACGCCCGATGGAGCGTGTGGCTGCACCGTTACGCACGATGGGTGCCGTCATCCAAAGTACGGGTCATAGTGGTACGGCACCGCTTAGCATTACGGGTCGTGATACCGCTGGTAAGCCATTGCAAGGCACCGAATATGATATGCCAGTGGCGTCAGCACAAGTAAAATCTTGCTTGCTGCTAGCAGGTCTATGGGCCGAGGGTACGACAACGGTCACTCAGCCTGAGATCAGCCGTGACCATACCGAGCGTATGC
>NZ_DDNS01000008.1:38825-60715 GCF_002341255.1 Psychrobacter sp. UBA2514 | reverse complement strand
CGTGACCATACCGAGCGTATGCTATCCGCTTTTGGTTATCCAGTAATTGTAGAAGGCAACCGTATCAGTGTCACCGGTGGCGGCACACTAACAGGTGGCGATATTGCGGTTCCTGCTGATATCTCATCTGCGGCGTTTTTTATGGTGGCTGCTGCTATTAGCCAAAATAGTGAGTTGACCTTGACGCAAGTCGGTATCAATCCTACGCGTACTGGCGTTATTGATATTCTAAAATTAATGAATGCAGATATTAGCCTAAGCAATGAGGCCCATGTTGGCGGCGAGCCGGTGGCTGATATTACGATTCGCAGCTCAAACTTGGTCGGTATTGAGATACCAGAGCATCTCGTACCACTAGCAATTGATGAGTTCCCTGTACTGTTTGTCGCGGCTAGCTGTGCCAAAGGGCGTACCGTCTTGACTGGTGCTAAAGAGTTACGCGTCAAAGAGTCGGATCGTATTGCTGTGATGGCTGAAGGTTTACAGACGCTTGGCATCGATTGTACTGTCACTGATGATGGGCTGATTATTGAAGGCAAAGGCACTGCTACTGAGAACGGCGATATAAATAATAGCCAGCCTGTTTTTGGTGGTGGTCACATTGTCTCGCATCATGACCACCGTATTGCGATGAGTTTCTCTGTTGCGAGTCTGCGTGCTGCTGAGCAAATTACCATTGAAGGGGTTGAGACGGTCAATACCAGCTTCCCAGGCTTTGCTGAGCTGGCTAACCAAATCGGTATGTCTATTCAAGTGGATACTGATGCTGAATAAATGAGTGAGTGTGGATCAACATTTTCCTATAATCATGTACTGTAAAGCATCCATAAAAAGCTCAATCTAATATCGTTAGCAATGTACTCATGTCACTATTGGCATGAGTATATTGCTTTTTAACTTATAATTTCACTGTAGTGACCCTGCGCTTTCACCACTAAATTGATAATAATAATCAGAATTAGGTGAGGGTGCGCTTTGCTCTAAAAAGTTGTCCTGTATTATGACTACCCAAAATGTCGTCAAAAAACCTGTTGCCCCGATTACCACAACCAGACGCGGTATTATCACTGCCCTTGGTGCCTTTTTTATCTGGGGTGGTTTCCCTTTATACTTTAAGCAATTATCCAATTATGATGCAACAGAGATTATCGGGCACCGTATTGTTTGGACGTTTTTTTGCCTACTCATTGTATTGGTAGCGACCAAGCGTTGGGGGTGGATAGAGACGCTCAAACAAAACCCAAGATGGATCGCGTTGTCACTCGTCTCTGGGTTAATTATCGCAACCAACTGGCTGACCTATGTATGGGCGGTCAATCATGATCGTATCCTTGAGGCCAGTTTGGGATACTTTATTGGGCCATTGGTAGGTGTTGGCTTATCGATGATTTTATTCAAAGAGCGCCTGCGCACGCTACAATGGGTAGCCATTGGCTTTGCACTACTGTCTGTGGTCATTCAAGTGGTGATGCTTGGTAGTCTGCCGTGGATATCATTGATTTTAGCATTCAGCTTTAGTACTTATGGCACCATTCAGCGGCAAACCCCATTGACTGCTGTCGATGCTATGTTTGTTGAAACGGCCATGCTAGTACCCTTATGTATTTGGTGGTTTTGGCAGTCAGATGTCGTCAGCCATCAGCTAAGCTTTTGGTTCAGCTCAAACATTTGGCTACTGATGCTCGCAGGCCCGATTACGTTGATACCGCTGTTATTATTTAATAAATCGACCAAGCTTGTGGCATATAGTATCTTAAGCTTTATGAATTATCTGACGCCGACCTTTATTTTCTTCTTAGCGGTATTTTATTACAATGAACCATTTGATCTACATCGTCTGGCAGTATTTGGTTTGATTTGGTTAGGGTTACTCTTATTTAGCATTGATCTGTGGCGACATCGTCCAAGTAAAGTGTTAAAGGCTGAGCGTCTCCGTGAAGAGGATTTATAATCGGTTAATTAAAAAATCAAAAATACGCACAAAAAATTAGCAAACAAGGATGGAAGCATGTTTCATACTCAGTCTGATGTAGTATTTGTAAAAGGTCTAAAGGTTGAGGCGGTCATTGGTGTGTTTGATTGGGAGCGCGCCATTACTCAGCCGTTACTGATCGATATCGCGCTTGAGACGGATATTAGCCGTGCTGCTGTGTCCGATGATGTCAGCGATGCGCTGAGCTATAAAGAAGTCTGCGATGATGTGAGCGTGTGGTGCAAAGAGATTCAGGCAAAGCTGCTTGAGCATTTGGCCGGTCAGATCTCTGATAAGCTATTTGCAAAATATGACTGTCAAAAAATCACGTTAAGTATTGCCAAGCCGACTGCTATTGCTCAAGCAGATGCGGTAGGGGTACAAATAACACGCTATGCGCCAGCGCTAACCAATGAGCCAGCTACTAAAGACGTTACCAAAGAAGTTAATGACAGCCAAGCCGATGATGCATAAAACGTCGATGGATTTGAATATGGCAACGCTAACAAAATGCGCACCTGAGATTCTGCAAGCGCAGTCCTTGGTAGAGGTGGTGTTAGCGCTGGGTAGTAACTATCAAGCCGAAAAATATCTACCGATTGCTCGAGAGAGTTTGGCAGCGCTGGGTGAGATACGATTGTCTACTGCTTTTCAAAACCCTGATTTTACTGCAACCTTGGAACAGCCAAAGCCTGACTATACCAATCAATGTGTCCATCTAGCACTGAATACACCGATGAGTTTGCAGCAACTACAGCAAACCTTTAAAGCGCTTGAGGGGAACTGTAATAGACGTCGACAGACTAAGCCGAATCAAGTGCGACGAGTGACAATGGATATTGATATTTTGATGATTAAATTGGCTACTATAGAAAATAGCCTAAGCAAAAAATTGATATTTAAATCAATATCTGATTGGATTGTAATGGCGAATCGTTATCCCTTTAAAGCACATGAAATTGTAGGGATTGAAGAGTTGACTGCATTTACTGATTAGCTGTTTGAATAGCGTTTTGAGAAAAAATTAATAATAAATAGACAGTTAGTGGGGTGACTTATTTTAACTCACACTGATAACATCTGATATTTTTGCAGTAGATAAGGCTAAGGGGCGTAAAATGTATTGTACGCCCCCTGGTTTTATTTGTTTTACTGAAACTCTCGTATTCACTTCTGCTCGTTATCTGCTGCATCGATATCAGCACGACCAATCACATCTAAATCCTCTAGGCACAGCTTATCGTATTTCTTTTTACAAAAATTAGGATCAATATCACACATCGCTGACTGCAACTGATCGAGACGATTCTCTGATTGTTGAATGTGTTCGAGCATTTTAGCAAATGCTTCTGCAACGGGATCTTGTGAATAGGGATCGATACCGTAGGCGCGAAAGGTATTGGTGCGTTTTGCAATAGAGGTGGTGTCAGCTGCTTGATCCTTAACGCTCTCGCCAGCTTGCGCGACTTTTTCTTGTTGCTTGGCATCTTGTACTTTTGTCGCGATGGGATTGCCTTTTTCATCGTGATGATCTGAGATCATACGAGCAGCACTGCCAACCATCGTAGCGCCTGCTGGTACTGGTTTGACTACCACTGCATTCGAGCCGATTTTGGCGTTTTTGCCGACGGTAAATGGCCCTAAGACTTTGGCACCAGCACCGACCGTTACACCGTCTTCTAGCGTTGGATGGCGTTTGCCATTATTCCAAGACACACCGCCTAGAGTAACACCGTGATACAACGTCACATCGTTGCCAATCTCAGCAGTCTCACCGATGACGACCCCAACACCATGATCGATAAAAAAGCGCTTACCAATCTTGGCAGCAGGGTGAATCTCAATACCTGTAATAATACGCGAGCCATATGAGATGACGCGAGCCGCCAGTTTCTGTTCATGATTCCACAGACAGTGCGCACCGCGATGTAGAATGAGCGCATGGATACCTGGGTAGGTTAGGATGACTTCCAGACTATTGCGCGCTGCAGGATCGCGGTTAAATACCGCATCGATATCTTCTTTCAGATCTTTTTTGATGCTGACAAGCGATCTGAATAATTTGGATGGCAATGACATAAAGCGTCCTATCTATTCGTCGGTAAAGTAGCGTTGCTAAAGTAGCAATGTCTTTATTTTATGGACATGATGGTTAAATAATGATGAGAGTATATTGTTGCTCATTTTTCTAAGTTATAACAGCTTTGTACCGCAAAATATAGTAAAAAGCTGTCAAATGAAGGCAAGCTGATAAACAATGACTTGTTTTAGTCTTTGGATAGTTTTGCAATCAAAGCACTTAATAGCTGATACTCTTTTTGATCAAGCTGTAAGCGTGACCCAAGTCTAGACAAGCGTGATGGCAATGACTTTAGATGTTCGCTATTTGCAAGACCGCGCTGTACCATAAGGTCAGTAGTACGCTGAGTGAGCTGTTGCAGCTGCTGCTGATTAATAGCAGGCTCATCCCATTGCTGACGCAAATTCACGTTGATTGTCGATTGGGAATCGTTGTTCTCGTCTAAACTGTCCGCTGTCTGAGTATGCGTTTGAGCATAAGCAAAAATAAAGCTGGCAATGACTTGCACTGCTGAGGCGACATTTAGTACAGGGTAAGCAGGATTGGCGTCGATTTGAATGTGATAATCAGCATAAGCCAACTCTTCATTGGTCAACCCACGATCTTCACGCCCAAATAATATAGCGATATTTGGTTTGCTAGCAACAGCGTCTGATGAGGTGTCAACGTTATTATCATTTGCACGTAAAGCCGACTGTGTATCAATAAAATCAAACATAATCTTAGCGGCTTGCGTGGGTGTCACAACGGGGCGCGGCATATGACGACTGCGGCTGCTGGCTGCAAATACCAGCTGACAGTCGGCAATGGCAGACTCTAGAGTAGGTGCGATCACAGCACATGACAGCAGCTCACTACCACCTGCCGCATGAGAGACACTGGTCTCATCAATTGGCAATTTGGGGTCGACAACGGTCAAACGGGACAAACCCATTGTATGCATGGCGCGTGCGGCTGAGCCGATATTGGCAGGCAACGTCGTATTGACCATGATGACTTGTAAGCAGTCGAGGTAGTCATTCACTGTACGGGGTTGCTCAGTAGATGATAAAGAGTCGTTACTCATTACTGCCCCAATCTTTGATGGATTTCTTGTTCAGCACGTTGTAATGCGGCGGCAATCTCTTCAATAAGATCAGCTTGTTCACTAATGTGGCGCTCACGGCAGCATTCTTGTAGTTGGCTGCTAAGACGAACCAGCTGAGTCGTACCCAAATTGGCACTTGCGCCTTTTAGGGCATGAGCGGTCTCAAAGCCATTGGCGTTATCATCTTCTTGCTGAGCGATTCGCAGTGCTGCAACGCGTTTTTGACTGTCATTGAGGTACACTTGTATCAGCTCGCCAAAATCTTCTTCTAGCAAGTCACGCATGTCTTCGAACTGTTCGTGATTGATAATCTCTTCATCAGTCTGAACAGTCATATTATTATTCGTCATGTCAGTCATGGCTTTTATCCAATTGTTAAAAGTTAAAGCAGTCAAATTACTATAGTAAATTTTTGGTTGGATTGTGCATTTTAGCTGTAATGAAAGTGTAAGTTATCTTCACTAACTAACGTCTTCAGTTGTTGCAAGTTATCATCGTTCGGGTAAACCCGCCAATGTTCGGATAGTCCCACATTTGCGATACCATAAACGTCATACACGCTCAAACCAAGTGGCAAGCAGTTATCATTGATAGAAGTATCTGTATTACTGAGCGCATTGTTTGCATAACTTTGGGGCATGCTATTTTGATTAAATGCGTCATGGTTCATATCGTTCTCTAGAGCCAGTAAGTCATTGCCATTTTCATCATACAAACTGCCGCCCATGGCAGGGTCGTAAGTGTTACTACCACTATTGCCTGGCTCATCTTGCTCTTGATTATAAGCCAAGCGTGGCTCAGGTATGATATCAGCCTGTGCAGATTTGAGTAATGGTTGCAAGCGTGTGAGTAGGTCGATATCGCTACCATGGACTTTGATACTGATTTTTTTGAGCCAACGCAGGCGCGCATCGACCATGCTCATGGCACTATCGAGACGCGCAAACAAGCGCCCATCACGCTCACGAATACTGCCTTTGATAATGACGACTTCATCGATTTTCAATTGCTCTTTGACACGGTTGAAACGCTCGGCATAGCAGCTGACTTCCAATCTCGACGTGCCATCATCTAAAGTAATCACATTACGATTACCAAAGTTGGCGATATCGATGATGAGGCCTGCAAAATAGCAGCTGCCGTTATAGCCAGTATCTGTCAATTTATTGAGGCGCGTGCCTGAGGTGTAACGTTTTAACTCATCTAAATATTCATTAATTGGATGACCCGTTAAGTACAACCCTAAGGTGTTCTTTTCCGCTTTTAGGCGGTGTTTATCACCCCAGATCAGCTCTGGCGACATCTCAAGTGGCGGCGCTGCAACTACACCGTCCATTTCGCCAAACAGATCCATCATGCCAAGCTCGTTATTTTGACGATCTTGCTCAGCCGCTTGGACGGCGCTTGGTAGTTGGCTCATCAAGGCACCGCGAATCTCGTAAGCTTCGTCGGCTGGTAAGTCGGGTCGTAGCGTCGCAGCAAAGTCATCAAAACAGCCCGCACTCACCAATGCTTCGAGAGTACGCTTATTAACCTTTTTGATATCCACACGGCGGCAAAAATCATATAAATCTTTAAAAGGTCCATCCGTTCGACGAGCATTAACGATGGACTCGACAGCCCCTTCACCTACGCCTTTAATCGCGCCCAATCCATAAATGATATTGGTTGGAGTGTCTGCGACAAAGTGCCACTCGCTGCGATTGACTGACGGATTGACCACAGTCAAATCAAAGTTTTCACGGCAATCATTGATAAAGAACACCACATTGTCGGTGTTGTTCATATCGGAGGTTAATACTGCCGCCATAAATTCAGCAGGATAGTACTGCTTGAGATAAGCCGTCTGATAGGCAAGTACCCCATAAGCCGCAGAATGCGAGCGGTTAAAACCATAACCTGCAAACTTTTCCATCAAATCAAACACACCGCCTGACGTGACTTCATCGATGCCTTGTGAAGTTGCACCAGTGACAAAGATATCGCGCTGCTTTGCCATCTCTTCAGGTTTTTTCTTACCCATGGCGCGGCGCAGCATATCAGCACCGCCCAAACTATAACCTGCCATCACCTGTGAGATTTGCATCACCTGTTCTTGATAGACGATAACGCCATTGGTATTCTCTAAAATCGGCTCAAGATTGGGATGGTCATAAATGACCTCTTCACGACCGTGCTTACGGTCGATATACATCTCTACCATGCCGGCATCAAGCGGGCCGGGACGATAGAGCGCACACATGGCGATGACGTCCTCGATATTGGTCGGCTGCAGTTTGGCCAGATACTTTTTCATGCCCATACTTTCTAGCTGAAAGACGGCGGTGGTTTTGGCATCTTGTAGCAGCTTATAGGCTTTGACATCATCTAACGGCAAATCTTCCAATACCAATGCGGGTACATTTTCTTTGGCACGGCGCAAGTTGATGTTCTCAACCGCTGCGTTGATGACCGTTAAGTTACGTAGACCCAAAAAGTCAAACTTCACTAGTCCTACGGCTTCGACATCGTCTTTATCAAACTGGCTGACACGGTGACCCTCATCGTCACAATAAATGGCGCTAAAGTCTGTGATTTTGTGCGGCGCAATCAATACACCACCAGCATGTTTACCGACGTTTCGGCAGACACCTTCGAGCTTGACTGCCATCTCCCAAATCTCAATGGCATCTTCATAATCCATGTTGTCAGGGTTAGAGATCAAGTCTTTGAGCTGTGGTTCTTGCTCTAGCGCTTGGCTGAGGGTGATACCGGGTGTTTTGGGAATGAGCTTGGATATTTTATTGGCCAAGAAGTACGATTTACTTTGGACGCGTGCCACATCGCGCACCACCGCTTTTGCCGCCATGGTACCAAAAGTGATGATCTGTGAAACGGCATCACGACCATAGGTTTGCGCCACATAGTCAATCACGCGATCGCGCCCTTCGATACAAAAGTCGATATCGAAATCGGGCATCGATACCCGCTCAGGGTTTAAGAAGCGCTCGAATAGTAGATCGTAATGAATCGGATCAAGGTCGGTAATATTGAGCGCGTAGGCGACCAATGAACCTGCACCAGAACCACGTCCAGGGCCTACTGGCACGCCATTGGCTTTCGCCCAGCGGATAAAGTCCATGACGATAAGGAAGTAACCCGGGAAACCCATTGATAGGATAATATCCAACTCATAGGCGAGACGCTCGTCATATCTTTGACGGAAATCGCTCCAATTGTCCGTACGGGCCTCAACAGGGAAAAGCTTATCTAAGCGCTCTTCCAGACCGCGCTTTGACTCTGCCCGAAAAAACGATTCAATCGTCTCGCCTTCAGGGACAGGGAAGTCGGGCAGTACGTTAATGCCCAGCGTTAAAGTCACATTACAGCGAGTCGCCAAGCGTAAGGTGTTGTCAACCACCTGCGGAATATCGGCAAACAGCTGCGCCATTTGCTCTTGGGTTTTTAGATACTGCTCATCAGAATAATTCCGCGGACGGTTAGGGTCAGCCAGTACGTACGAGCCTGCGATACACACGCGGGCTTCATGCGCATCAAAATCCTCTTGCGCCAAAAAACGTACGTCATTATGCGCAATGATGGGGATGTTGTGTTTGGCACCTGAGTGAATGGCTGCTCTAATAAAAGCGTCCTCGCCTGAGCGATTGGTACGCTTGATGGCAAAGTATAAACGATCGCCAAATTGCGCTTGCCACTCGGTGAGCAGCTCATCGGCTTTTTCTGGCATAGAGCCAACCAGTGCTTGGCCTACGTCTGACTTTTCGGTGAGTAGGACAATGACGCCTGCTGCATGTTCTAGAATATGACTGCGTTTAATCACAGGTGTGCCATGATTGACAGGGTCAGCGCGACCTTCGGTAAACCCAAGCGACACGATACGGGTAATGTTTTGATAGCCTTCGTTATTCATCGCAAGTAGGGTGAGGCGTGTGTCTTCATTATCCATGATGACTTCGCTGCCGATAATGGGCTTGATACCCGCGCCTAGGCAAGCACGATAAAACTTCACCGTGGCATATAAATTGGACAAATCAGTCAAAGCCAGCGCCCGCTGATTGTCAGCTGCCGCCGCTTTCACGAGTGGCTTGATGCGCACGATAGAATCGGTGATGGAATATTCGCTGTGGATACCAAGGTGTACAAATGCCATAGAAGACTCTTACTAGTACGATCAAAAGAAATAAGCTAGCGATAAAATACAGGATGATTATCAATCATTTGTAGTGTTATCGAGAGGTGGTTAAGACCTCGGTAGCCATGTTGATACGCTTTAAATGGGGTCGTTAATAATAGCATTATTTGCGGCATGCAGCCACTGATTGCAAGGGTTTAATCTGAGGGATGTGAATTATCATGTCAATTTAATTACGTAAGAAATGATATAAAAAACCCTCAACACGGTAAAGTGCGGAGGGCTATATAATTGATAAGTAATGACAATTTAACTTAGTACCCAACCACCGCTGCATCCACAATACGGGGATCAGAAGATCCATACAGGCCGTTTGGTGTGAGCATAATCGACTGCGTGGAGCCCATGGCGGACTTTGGACTGACCGTGTGCCCCATAGATTCAAGCTTTTTGACCGTATCGACATTGAGCGCTTTTTCAATCCGAATCTCATCAGGGAGCCACTGATCATGAATACGCGGTGCGTGAGTTGCCTCAGCGATATTCATATCATGGTCGATGACGTTAGAGATAATCTGGGTGACAGTCGTGATGATACGACTGCCCCCTGGGCTGCCCGTAACGATATACGGTTTGTTGTCTTTAAATACCAGCGTTGGACTCATCGAGGAGAGCGGACGCTTATTGGCTTCAACAGCATTGGCGTCACCACCAATCAATCCGTAACCATTGGGTACACCCGGCTTGGCAGAAAAATCATCCATTTCGTTATTTAACAAGATACCTGTGCCGTCAGCCACGAGACCAGTGCCATAAGAGAAGTTCAACGTATAGGTGTTGGCGATGGCATTGCCGTCTTTATCAACAATAGAGAAATGCGTGGTTTGATCGCTCTCATAAGGGAGCGGGTTGTTGGCTTTGATGGTCGCGGCTGGCGTGGCTTTATTGGGGTCAATCAGTGTACGCAGGTTATCCGCATAGGCTTGTGACGTTAGGCCGCTAGCAGGTACGTCGATAAAGTCAGAATCCCCTAGGTACTCAGCACGATCTGCATAAGCCAGTTGCATCGCTTCCGCCATCAAATGAATGGTCTGTGCGCTGTTTTGACCATAGTCCCCCAGTGGATAGCCTTCTAAGATATTTAATATTTCGATAATGTGAATACCACCAGAGGAGGGCGGTGGCATAGAGACAATCTCATAACCACGGTAATCGCCTTTGACAGGCACGCGGGCGATGGCTTCGTAATCGGCTAAATCCTGCAAGCTCATGCTACCGCCTGCTTCATTGACGGCTTTTACGATGTCACGCGCGGTTTTCCCTTTATAAAATCCGTCTGCGCCTTGTACCGCGATTCGCTTTAGCGAGCGGGCAAGCTCAGGCTGCTTTAATCGCTCACCCGGTTGATAAGCGCTGCCATCAGGCTTGAAAAATACCTTTTTGGTGCTCGGCCATTTTTGCAAGCGATCACTCAAAGCAGTAAGCGATTCGGATAAACCAGCGGTGACTTCTATGCCATCTTCTGCCAATGCGATCGCTGGTGCCATGACTTGCTCGCGGTTCATGGTGCCATGCTCTTCTAATGCTTTTAGTAGCCCTGCTACTGTCCCCGGCACCCCAACGGCTAAGCCATGATAGCGAGATAAGTCACTGACTGCGTTGCCTTCATCATCGAGATACATATCACGAGAGGCACTACTGGGTGCTTTTTCGCGGTAATCAAGCGCGACGGTTTTGCCTTGCTTGGCGTCATAAATCATCATAAAGCCGCCACCACCAATGTTGCCAGCACGTGGTAAGGTCACAGCGAGAGCAAAGCCAACCGCAACCCCAGCATCTACCGCATTACCACCGTCTTTCAAAATCTGTAATCCGATGTCAGAGGCTAGCGCTTCTTGGGTGGCGACCATGCCATTTTTTGCCCATACTGGATGATGAATTGCATCTTCAGAGTAGATAGCCTGATCGTTATTGGCATTGTTTGAGGTGGCGTTGTTTGAGGTGGTTGTGAGAGTAGTGGTTTTTGCCCGTGTGATGCGTTTGGTTTCAGATATAACGGTTGGATTGTCCGTCATAATGGCTAGATTTAGCGCATTGGTATCAATCGAGGTGTTGTTGACCGTGGGGCTGTTGGCTGAAACGGTTGGATCTATTGCATGGGCTGAGACAGACAGTAGTAGCGCACTCGTAATAAGGGCTGCGCTAAATTTTAATTGGTTATGAGTCTTGGGTTTTTTTTGCTGAGTAATTCGATGCTGGTGAGATAATGATGGTGACATCGCAAAGTCCTTTTTGGGAGAGTAGGAAAAACAGAGTATCGAATAAATACACTTAAATAGTAACGAAAATATCAAATAGTAGAAAGTTGTTTATCATATTTTGTCATTTGAGTTTTTATATGATGTGCAGTATGAGTGGTCTTCTATCGATATATGCATAATTAGTGTCATGTAAATTGTGCAGAGAAGCTCACTAACCAGTGAAGATTTTCTTTAAAAATAAGTCTTAATATTACTAAATTGTAACGTCTTGTGATATAAAGTACAGTACTAATGTGCATCCGTTAACGATTGGCTATAAAGAGATTCTTATGTCATCAAACCATGTTAATAACCGTAATCGACAGTGCCACTCTGAGATGGCGAGTAATTATTTGCCTATCATCAACAATAAAAATAATAATGGTCATGTATCTCAAACAAGCAAATTAACCTCTATCGCTTTGCTAGTTGGTAGTGCGTCGCTTGTGCTTACAGGTTGTCAATCAAATCCGACTGCCTCAGCGGATGTGGCAGCCTCCAGTACCCTTATGGATTTTAGCACTGCAAATCCTGCTCAGAGCCAACGTCAAGGTCGCGCTTTTACGGCTAGTCAAGAGGCCCAAGCTGAGCGTTACGCGCAACTGTTTAATCAAGAAAAATATCCCAACACTGAGCACCAAGCCAAGGCGCATTTATTGGCAGCGATTCGCCAGCATTTGGCAACAGAGCATGTGGCCGTCGCGCAAGCCAATTACCAAGCAGTACCATTTATCGATGCCGATAGTATTGATGCAGGCTCAAGCAGCTTACTTAGAACGATTATAGAGACCTATGCCTATCAGCCTGAGGGAATGTACGATAGTAGCGATGATGAAGCGCAAGCTGAGGCTAGAGCAGAATTAGCAGCGGTAGGTGTAGAGTCGAATAAATGCAATGAAAACGAAGATGATGACGCTTATGAAGTCTGTGTGGTAGAGGGTATTAACTACGATTATGATGATGCGAAAGATTCGATAGAGTCCGACTATCCTAGTGACTATGATAAGTCTAGAGCAGAAGCTGAAGCAGAAAGAAAGACCATTGCTGCTATATTGGCTGAAGCAGGGGAGAATGAGCCAGCAAGCGACAGCATGTATGATACAGATGACTATAGCAGCAACGACTATGATAGTAATGATTTTGACAGTGACGACTATGATAGGGACGACTATGACAGCTATGATGATTACGGCAGTGGCGCTGGCGGCATGCTCTCAGGTCTGTCAGGGTTAAACCCGAAAAAAATGGCTGCAAAATATGAAGCCATGCAAATGGCAAAACAGCAAGCTAAGACAGAGCCGACCAATAGCGAGGAGCTATCAATGTCTTCTACTGGCTTGATTGGTAACATACTGACGATGTTCAGCCGCACTCCTGAGCAAATCGCTGCATCCAACGCCTATCAATATCAGCATTTGACGTTCAATAGCGTCAGTCAGTACAACCCAAAACAGCGGCAATTACAAAGCGTATATAGCTACGACTACGCCACGCCAACCATCAGCTCATCCATACAAGTACCAGTGGCCTTTGATTTTAACAAAAGTAGTGTCACAGTTGATCCATCGGCAATCATGCCAATCGTTGCGCTCGTCAATCCTGAGAACACCCCATTACCCTCGCAGATGGCCTCACATACGGTCAGCTTTGGTTTGCCTGACAGTATCACGGCGCAGTTGCCACCAGCAGTGCTTTATGATGCGGTGCTCAATGCCATACAGAGCAGCATGGCAGAATTGGCACCTGAGCATTTTAGCGCCGTAGACATCAGTGGTGATGCGTTTGCCAAAGAAGTTGGCGCGACTCGAGCAGTAAAAGTTTATTTTGGCAGTCAGCAAGGCGGCGAGATGATAGGCAAAACTCTAAAATATGTGACAAAATCGCTGCAAGAGTATGTAGATGTCAACCCAAAAAAATATCCTAATGGAGCCATGCTAAAAGCCGCGCTTGCCAAAGCACAGCTATACAACAAAGGCTACCAAAGTGCGGATGTGGGTTCGCTACTACAGCTGATCGAAGCCATTGGCCCTATCTCTTTTAATCAGATTAATTACTATTATTTAGATAACTCAGATCGCCTGCTTGCCAAGCAGCAGCGCGTCAATATCGGTGGTGATTTACTTGGCTCTACGACGACCATGCTCAATCAAGTCCGCTATGATAAAGCCAGCTTTGACCACCATGCCCTAACGCCACTATTGGCAGAGTCATTTGGCTCAAATGCGGTAGCGCCTATCGATGGCAATGCATGGATAGCAGCACAGCGCCAGAAAAAAGACAGACTACAAACGGCACGCTATGCGCGTTACGATTATGAGGATGGCCGCTTAGAGACTGATTATAGTAGTGACGAATATGACAATCGTTATGATGCAGAATCAATTGATGAGAGCCGTATTGGCGATGCTAAAGATGATAATGAAAAATAGAGACGACGTCGCATTAGCTTATCGCATTTACGCATATGTCTATTAAGGATAAAAAATGAAAAAAGCACATCAAACGCTTACACTACGTCTGTCATCTATGATGAAAAATCACTTATTATTGACCAGTACATTGCTGTCAGGAGCATTACTCTTAACGGGTTGTCAATCTGCCAATTTGAACCAGTCAAATGCATTGACAGTTAAGCAATCACCTAGCACCGCTAAAAAGACATTAGCGACTGCATTACAAAAACAGCGCCGGCAATCGTTCAGATACCATAGTAATATCGAGATCAGTAACCGCCAGCAACGTACGGCAGCATCTGGCACACAAGTCGTGGCATCAGATTATGTGGATGCGCACTGCGAAGAGACACATGACCAAGCCTATGCGGCATTGATCATGCAGGCAGAAAAACAAAACAAAGATATTTTAGCTGCAGATTATGATGACAAGCGCGATGCTCTTAAACAGTCTTATTTTGAGTGCGTCGATGCTTATTATGCGTGGGAGGAGCACCAGTACGATAGCGATGTGACAGTGCCAGCAGGTTATCAAGCGCTGTTTGATAATTATGAAGACAAACCAAAGCCGCTAGATATAAAAAAAGCGCAACTGCTAGATGAGTACTTGCTAAAACCGTTATCTATCAATGCTCAAGGCATCTATCAGCCCATGGCGGGCAAGGCGACGATGCTCGCCAGCGCCCAGTATCAAGCGCGCAATCATCATAGCAGTATCAATCAGCCTGTCTACATCGACATGAAAAATGGTGATATCTATTTATGGGCAGATAATGTTGCGATGTTCAATTCTGAGCTATTAGACGATAAGCTCGGTACAAAATGGCGAAACAAATGGTTAAAAATAGCCATTGATGATGGAACATTGCCCAAAGGGTTCGGCCGTGAGGTAATCAAAGCCCACTTTGCCGCGTTAGATCTGACGTATGATGGAGCCCCTGTTAGCCAGTTCGATTATGTCGCGCCCAATACGCTTGCCGCGCTCTCGTCCAAGTTGCCGGCGCATCAGCTATCAGCAATGCTCTCAAGTGCCCAAATCATTCGCCGAGTACAAAGCTTTGAGAGTTATCAAGAGGACTATCAAAATTATCTGCAAATCTTCTACAAGCGCATTAGCCAAAAATATCCGGAGCTGGTAAAAGAAGCCGAGCCTATGACAGCCTTTGAGACGATTCAAAGCTCAAAGGAACTCACTAGTAAAGCGATGGTGCAAACAATACTGGCTATGATAAATGCTCAAATAAATGATGAAGATAAGACGGAATCTAAAGTCGCTGCAAACGCCACAGTAGAAGAGCTATATGGATTTGACAAAAGTGGTCAGCTCAAATGGCAGCATCTGCACCGCCAATTAGATAACACTGGCAAAACTGCGCCAGATAAAAGTATGACAATAGATGTCTTGCAGCAGTATTCTGTTATTAATAGCAAAGACAAGGCATTCCCAAATCTACCACGTGAGGTTCAGACACCAAATGCGAGCAACAGTATTGATCTGCGAGACTATGCGTCAGAGTTGCTGGAATATTATCGTGACGGTAATGGCACAGCAGTGGGTAAAATGATATTTAACATGATGCCAATGGCGAAAGAACGTTTTGGGGCGACAGACTAACTGGAAGATAGCATCATTGAGTGTTAAGTAGGATACTGTCGTAAAAAAGCGCATCGTATAAACGGTGCGCTTTTTTTAATATGGCCATCACTTATGTTGTGACAGACTTTTTACATGCCTTGATGATGTGGCTTGTCATGGCCTTTACGATCTTTTAAGTGCTTACGACCTTCTTCTTGTCTTTCTGATTTGAGCTGTTCCATTTTTGCACGCTGCTCAGCGGTCAACACCTGAGAGATGGCATGCTGCGTTTGGACGCGCTCAATAAAGCGTTGTTTTGCTTTTGCCGCTTGCTGATCGGCCAAACGATTTACCGCCGCGTTGTTCAACGTACTTGCATTGGTCAGTGCTTGTATTTGTTGTTCCATTTGTGCGCGTTCTGCCTGATGTTTTTCACGGTCAGCTACGCGGTCGCCATGTTTTTCTTGCATGATGGCTTTGATTTGCGCTTGCTGCGTCGCTGTTAGATTCAGTTTTGACATTGGGCCTCTCATGGCGCCGTCTTTATGGTTCTTTTGCACTTGATTCATTGGCGCGGTGTCAGAGGCTGCATTGACACTAGAACATGCTGTCACAGTAAATACGCTAGAAGCTGCTAATATTGAGCCCAATAATAATTTTTTCATGATGACATCCTTTAACTACAGTGAGTTTGGTTAAGTAAACACTAAAGTCTTATCTTGCAAGCATCGCATTCTAAGCGCTATTAATCGTTGTGATTGGTCGTCTTAAAAGTGCAGGTCTTGCGGTTGATAGAAGCTATCTTACGGCAGTTAAAGGTTACGAACATTTATGAAGTATTAAGAAAGGTAACGTTTATAGCGAATTGACACGCGCTTGCCTGATAATATGGGCAAGTAAATGAATAAAAGCCAATTAAAATCATGGAAAGGAGGTGAGTGTGCCAAATATATTGATAGGCGATGATGATGAAGAATTGACTCAGTTACTACAAGAGTATTTGCACAACCATGGTATTCATTGCGACTGTGTCCATGATGGGGCGGCAGTTATACAACGATTAAAAGCGGTGGCGCATGATGATTCCGCTTATGATTTGCTCGTCCTCGATATCATGATGCCAAAAATAGATGGGCTAAGTGTGCTGCGGCAACTGCCAAATATCAGTGATATGCCCGTGATTATGCTGACGGCAAAGGGTGAGGAGATTGATCGTATTATTGGTTTGGAGCTGGGCGCTGACGATTATATCACCAAGCCCTGTAACCCCCGCGAGCTACTAGCGCGTATCAATGCTGTGATTAAGCGTACCAACACGACCACGTCTGAGCATACGCCGCTACCAGAGAGTCGCTTGCATCTTGATCAAAATCAGCGTGTTTGTGAAATAGATGGTGTGGCGCTACAAGTGACGGGAACAGAGTTTGACTTACTCGTGGCGCTGCTCAAGCAAAAAGGAGATGTGGTTAGCAAAGCATGGCTGTCAGAGAATGTCTTGCAGCGTGAGTTGCAGCCTTTTGATCGTAGCCTTGATGTGCATGTGTCTCGCCTGCGCAAAAAACTTCAGCCTTTTCATGACGAACCAATAAAAGCAGTGCGCGGTAAAGGCTATCAACTGGTGCTCTAATGATAAAAACTTCCAGTAATCCCGTCAAATCACCGAAATTCAAAGTGCGAATCACGCTGTTTTGGCGTTTATTCCTGAGTCTATTACTGACGATACTAATTACCTCACTGTTATCCATTATGGTGGAGCGCTGGCTGGCTGAAAAAGAGCTAACGGCTCGTATGGACGTACAAATTGAGAGTCTATTAATTCAGCGTCAAGAGATGGTCGATGCGCTGCGAGTGGGTGATTTGATAGCTGTCAGGCAGATGTATCGTCAAGATCGACGCCTCATGAGTCAAATCAGAGTCTACGATGAGCAAGGCGCTATTATATTTCCGCGTTATCGAGATAGAGACGAGCGCACGCAAGGACGTGGGCAAAGCGGCCAGCAGTCGATGGAACGTGCCATGCAGCAACCACTGCCGCCACCGCCTAGAGCTTACGATAATAAACCAAGCAATCTGAATGATGAGATGCTCATAAAACAGCCTTCTGTTTTGCACGAGATCCTAAAACCAATAATGTCGAGCAGTGCTGCGATAGCGGATATTGATGCGCGTCCTGAGCTGGCAGACATCTCGGTTGAACTGCCTGATGGACAATCAGTCATCATACAGTTGCGCCCGCATTTACGTTTTGCAGATGTGGTAGAGCTACAGCATGGCAATTTTCCCATACGTTTATTATTGATTATTGCTTTTAGTGTATTGGTTTGTGTCTGGCTGAGCCGTACGTTGACTCAGCGTATTGGACGTGTGCAGAGTACCGTGCACCGTATGATTGATGGGGACTATCAAGCCAATCCAGCGCTATCAAAAATGGGTGATGATGAGCTGGGATTACTGGCCAAAGATGTGGCTCATTTGTCAACGAGACTGGCTGATAGTGAGCTGGCGCGTAAGCAGATGCTCAGTGATATCTCGCATGAGCTGCGCTCACCGCTCGCGCGTCTCGATGTTGCAACTGAGCTGACTCGTGATTTTGCACCCAACGCCCATCGTTATTTAGACCGTATTGACAAAGAGTCTGCGCGGATGAATGAGTTAATTGAGCAAATTATCCATATTCAATCCCTACAAATGCAGCAATACACGATTGATAATTTGGAGAGCGAAGCAGTCGATTTGTCCGAGATTATCAGTGACATCGGGCAGGATGTGTGTTTTGAGTTTCAGCATAAAGAGGTGAGATGGCAGTGGCAACCACCTGAATATTCATTTGCCAATGACTTAAAAAGCGCTTGGACAGTACAAGGCAATCAAGAGCAGCTGCATAGTGCACTTGAAAATGTCGTTCGCAACGCTTTTATGCATACGGCAGCGGGCTCAACAGTCATCGCTGAGATGAAAGCGGTGCAGATAGATAATAAGATGCCTGCGATTCAAATCAGTATCACGGACGAGGGCGGCGGCGTCGCTGACAATGACTTAGAACGTATCTTTCAACCCTTTGTCCGTCTCGACACGGCTCGTCATCGTGATACTGGCGGTTATGGGTTGGGGCTGGCTATTGTTCATGCTGTCGTGATGGCGCATAAGGGGTATATCAACGCCCATAATCGACGAGATGGTGTACTAGGATTGGTGGTGCAGATAGTATTACCGATTAAATAGTAAAATTTATCATGAGGAAGAGGAAAAAGCTCAACGTATCAGTAGATGCTTTTCATGGATTGATGTTTCATATTCTATCCAAAAGAAAATGTCTTATTTCTCAAAAACTGAAACCAGTAACACTTCAAAAGGCTGCATGATCCCTAATTCATAACTCGTTTTATTTGGTCATATCGATTCTCTTGCACCATAGATTTTATTTCTGATTTTTTAAATCTGACAAATCTGTAAGGGAGTATACATCATGAACCGCATCTATAAAGTCATCTGGAATGAAGCATTGAATTGCTTTACCGCAGTCGGTGAATACGCAAAAGGGCGTGGCAAATCTTCCAAATCTAGTGTTAGCGCTAACGCTACTATCAATACCACATCCAATGTATCTGCTATCAAGACATTACGCTTAAGTGCCATAGCACTTGGGCTAATGAAGGCAATAACAAAATAATCAATGTCGCTAATGGGGCAATCAACTCTACGAGTAAAGATGCAGTGAATGGCTCACAGTTAGATAACTTAGCTAAGAGCGTCGCCGCTAACAAAACCAAGTACTATAGTGTTAATTCAACCGCTATTGGCAATGTCAACAACGATGGCGCAACCGGACCCAATGCTATGGCGATGGGTGGCAATGCTAGTGCTACTGGCGGGCAAGACATTGCCATTGGTAGCGGTCAAAGTGGTCAGAACACCTCGCTATAAGATTAATACCGAATCAGGCGGCGCCGCCTCCATCGCTATTGGAGCAAAGGCATTATCTAAAGGTGCATTATCTACCGCAATTGGTGTGCAGTCATCGTCATCTGGTGTTGCGCCTTCTGCCTTTGGCATCGGTGCTTCAGCAAGCGAAAAATGCCATGGCTGCTATTAATGCTTTTGTAGTATGTTTCATACGAATCCTTGTAAAGAAACTTTGAGTGATAGGGCGGTTAAGAGTCGATATCATTTACAATCAATAGTTAACATAATAATACCCTTATCAAGTCCTGTTTTAATATATTGATATTTATGCATGTTTTGGCGCATCAGGCTGCACCATAGGATCGGCATCTACAAAAGCTTTTAGTGTGCGGCAATGCGTATCAATAGCGACGATATTGGGATAAGGAGTCAGGTCTACCTTAAAGCGCCGCGCAGAAGAAACCTGCGGGATCAGATAACAATCTGCAAAAGTGGGCCTGTCACCATAGCAGAACTGTCCACGGTTTTTATCTGCTGCCAACCGTGTCTCTAACGCTGCAAACCCTTCAGTAATCCAACGATTGCACCATGCAATGACTGCCTCTTTATCTACTGACAACTCATTACGTAAGTACTGTAAAATACGGCGGTTATTAATCGGATGGATATCGCAGCCAATCATCGCACTTAGCGCACGCACGTGCATGCGACCAGCGGCATCTTGGGGCAATAAAGCGTGCTCAGGGTAGGCCTCTTCTAACCACTCCAAGATAGCGGGACTTTGGTATAATAATAAATCGTCCGCTCTTAAGACTGGCACCAGTCCTTGCGGATTAATCGCTTTAAATGCGTCCTCTAACTGCTCATCTTGTGCCAGATTGATCGCGATATCATCATAATCTAAGCCTTTTAAATTCAAGGCAATACGGGTACGGTGAGAAGTACCACTGCGAAAATAGCCGTAAAGTGTCATCATTGTTTATATCCTTATTATGAGAAATTGTGAGTGAGTGATAAGTATGTTTGCCCCGCTGAATTTTATAAAACAAGTCTCCTTACTTTATAAGACATATATCCTTTAACCTAGACAGATACACTAGAGACGAGCTATCATGCCAGCAGATAAAAATTTTTTAGATAAATCCGTCACGAGTAAAAACCAGAGTGGCATCCAGTCACTTGAGATTGGATTGTCGATACTAGATGTGCTTATCGATCGCCATGAGCCTATGATGCTAAAGGATATCGCTGAGGCCATGCAGATGCATCCCGCAAAATCCCATCGTTACTTGGTCAGCCTCATTCGCAAAAACTATGTTCGCAAGCTTGATGATGGTCGCTATGGGCTTGGCGATAGAGTAAATGCATTGGCAGCATTAGGACATACTGAGCTCAGTCAAAACAATCTCTTGGCGCGTCTCACGCAGGTGGCCAATGAGATTAAAGATACCCTAAATTGCGGTGTGCAAATTGCTAAGTGGTTTAGCGAAGGCCCAATTATTATTCAGTCCGTTGAACCAGACAGTCCGATTAGCATCATCACTCGCATCGGCTCACGTATGCCTTTGACGACATCAGCTACAGGACAATTGTTTGCCAGCTATCAATCTGACGCGGTCATTCAGCCATTGGTCACCGCTGAATGGCAGTCGAGTAATGCCGCAGCAGATATGACAGAGAGGTGGCAGAATTTTGCTCAGCTGCAAGCCAAGATACGTACTCAAGGCTATGCGACAGTGACAGGCGATATGCTCATGGGTATTAATGCCATTACGATACCTGTGATATTGCCGCATTTTGCCAATAGTACTGCTAATCTATCCGCGAGTAGTGACAAAACCGCTAGCGAGGCTCTGCCGCTAGAATATGCCATTACTATCATCGGCACCACAGAGCAACTACCAATGAGTGAGCAACAGAACGTGGTTGAGCAAATACTAGCAATCGCACAGCGCTACCAAATAGCATAGCCAAAATGTTAACTACAAACTGATTGGCTATAGTAGAACCTTAATAAAATTAATACAGCATATGCATCATAGGTGGCACCCGGCTCACTGAGAGTGGCAGACGGATAAATTTCAATCTTTAAACGGCCCTTTGAGTCTTCTTCGATTTTTTGGCCCATGGCTCCAATGCTTCGGTATTGATGTTGTCATTGGCGGTCATAAAGTGTGAAAATCTCAGTGTCGTCACATCGTCTGTATTGGTATTCGCGCTTTTGGCTTGCTCATTTTGCTCATTGTTAGAGCAGCCAGTCATCGCAACTGAGGCCGCGAAGAGTATGCCTAAAGGGAATGTTACTTTCCTCATTGAGTCCTTTCATGATGGTGAGATATGGTTCGCAAGTTATGCCATCTCTTCATTATAGTCGAACCACTATTAAA
>NZ_DDNS01000008.1:0-38704 GCF_002341255.1 Psychrobacter sp. UBA2514 | reverse complement strand
CGTTTAGCCTACTACTGTAGTACTTGCACTCGTCTGCCTTGTACCACTTTTAATATTGATTGACTATATTTTGAACTGATCACTACTTATCTAATTTCAAAGTAATGATTGATAGATAATGTAAAAAAGGTAGCAAGTAGAAAGACGACGCAGTTACTCTCCGACAGGCGCAATGTCACGGGCTTCAGCGAACTCATCACTGTGTAAAAACTGTGTGTGGGCTGGGGCGCGTTTGGTACGAGACCATTCATCTATCATGTCGTGCTTGATGGCGTCTGTAATCATCGAGACTTTGTCCTCTGAGGTCGGGTCGTCATAGGTCAACTCGAGACGATGCCCATTAGGATCAAAGAAATATATCGAGTGAAAGATACCGTGATTGGTCACGCCAATGACATCAATACCTGCACGTTCTAGTTGTTCTTTGGCGGCCATCAGCTCATCACGATCTTTGACTTTGAGCGCCAAGTGTTGCACCCAGTTTGGAGTATTGGGGTCAAAGCCCATTTCAGGCTGGTTGGGCACTTCAAAAAACGCCAATACATTACCATTACCAGCGTCCAAAAAGACGTGCATATAGGGGTCAAAGGCTTTGGTTGAGGGTACATGGTCTTCTGCAAATGCCAAGATAAAATCCATATTGAGGTTTTTTTTATACCATTCGACCGTTTCTTTGGCATCCTTGCAGCGATAAGCCACATGATGGATTTTTTCAATTTGAAAGCTCATATTCAACTCCTTTTGATAAGGCCTAGTGTGAATGTAAGAGGAACGATGCCCGTACTAATAGACCAAATGTCATGATGGTTCTAACGGCTCAAATCTACTGTCACTACGCCTTTTGTCTATGCAACTATTATTCGTTAAAATCGAAGCTAAGCGCGGGCAGTACTTTGCCTTGTACTTCACCGAACCCAACACGCACGCCATCTTTTTCGCTATAGCCTTTCATAATGACGGTATCGCCATCTTCGATGAAGGTGCGCGACTCACCGCCCTCAAGTGCTACGGGTTTGGTGGCATTCCAAGCGATCTCTAGCATCGAGCCATAAGAATCAGGCGTTGGCCCTGAGATTGTGCCCGAGCCCATCATGTCACCGACTTCAACTTTGCAGCCAGTGATGGTGTGATGCGTCAATTGCTGCGCCATTGACCAATACATGTATTTAAAATTGGTCTCGCAAATAACCGTAGCCGTTTTTGCATTTTCAGGCAGTAGCTCGACCGACAGATTGATATCAAAGCTGCTCTCTTTGTCTTTTTCATTGAGATAAGCCAGTGGTTCAGGCTCTTGAATTGGGCAAGCGGTGCTAAATGGTGCCAATGCATCCATCGTGACTATCCACGGAGAAACTTGCGAGGCGAACGTCTTGGCATTAAATGGGCCTAAAGGGACATATTCCCACTTTTGGATATCTCGAGCCGACCAGTCGTTGAGCAGTACCATACCAAAGATATGATCAGCGGCATCGTCTACGGCGATTGGTTGACCGATATGGTTGCCTTTACCAACGACAAAAGCGGTCTCGAGCTCAAAATCTAGGCGCTGACAGGCGGAGAAAACAGGACGCTCATCAGGGTTAGGCTTTAGCTGTCCTGAGGGACGTACGATATCAGTTCCACTAGCGATGACGGTGCTGGCGCGTCCGTTATAACCGACAGGCATTTCCGTCCAGTTGGGTAGCAGGGCATTGTTTGGATCGCGGAACATCGTACCGACATTGGTCGCATGCTCTTTAGAAGAATAAAAATCGGTAAAGCCCGGTACTTGAACAGGTAGATGCATGGTAACGTCTGCTTGCTTGAACAGCGCCTTTTTTTGCAGATCGGCATTGTCACGTAAGTCGCTGTTGTCACTAGACAGTAGCGACTGAATGGTCGTGCGCGCCTGCGTCCAGTTGTCTCGACCAGAATCAATAAAAGCGTTTAGCGTCGACTGATCAAAATAAGGCCCGCCATTTAGGCTCAGTAATCCTTCTGACTCTAGCACAGACAAGTCTAGTACCTGATCGCCAATGGCAACGCCTGCACGGCGCGCACTATCTTTAGTGTCGCTAAAAATACCATACGGCAGATTGTGGATGGAGAAGTCAGAGTCCGCTTTGATGTCGATAAAAGAGGTGAGAGTACTGTCAATCGTTGACATGCTTTGCTCCTTGCTAAAAGTATTATTTAATTACGTTATAGTTAATTATTTACTTATAATGTAATTTATTGATATGTTGATTGCAAGTTTTTTTGTGCCATGTCTTTTGCTTACTGATTGATAAGACAAATCCTAAGCACAAAAAAAGGCCAAGCAATCGCTCAGCCTTTTTTATTTTTTAGTCTATATGTCTGATTAATTTAGTCTTTTAAAACGTCTGCCATCGCATTGGCGACAGAGTCGATGTTGCTGGTATTTAGACCTGCGACACACATACGAGAGTTGGATACCATGTAAATACCAAACTCACTTTGTAGGCGCTCGACCTGCTCAGGCGTCAATCCAGTAAAGCTAAACATACCGTTTTGACGCGTGATGTAGTCAAAGTTACGGTTGGGAATTTTGGCTTCTAGTACCGATTTTAGCTTTAGGCGCATGGCTTTGATACGATCACGCATCGCATAAACCTCGCCAACCCACTGCTCATGTAGGGCGTCATCGTTCATGACGATATCAACCACATGACCACCATGTGATGGCGGGCTTGAATAGATACGGCGTACCATCGCATTTAGCTGACCGAAGACGCGCTCAGCTTCGTCTGCGGTAGGGCATACGACCGACAGACCGCCAACGCGCTCGCCATATAGCGATAAATTTTTAGAGAATGAGTTGCTGACAAATAAAGGCAAGCCCATCTCAACGGCTTTACGAATGGCGTAAGCATCGCTGTCCATGTCCTCGCCAAATCCTTGATAAGCGATATCCATGAATGGAATCAATTCATGCGCTTTGATGACGTTGAGCACGGTATCCCATTGTGCTTGGGTCAAATCCATACCTGTTGGATTGTGGCAACAAGGATGTAGCAAGATGACATCGTGTTTGTTCAATGTTTCAAAAAACGCAATCATCTCATCAAATTTGATGCTGCTATTGGCTTTGTCGTAGTACGGGTATTTACCCACTTCAACGTCAGAGCCTTCAAAGATAGCGATATGATTGCCCCATGTTGGATCGCTCACATAGCACTTGGACTGTGGGAACCATTGGTGAATAAATTCAGCACCGACTTTCAGGGCGCCAGAACCGCCGATAGTGGCGGTGGTCGCAACCAAACCGTCTTTTAAGATTTGTGCGCCTTTGCCAAACAATAACTCCTGACAGCCTTTGCGGTGTCCAGGCAAGCCTGCCATTGGTAGATAGGGGCGCGGGGCAATAGGATCAGCAATACGCGCTTCGGCAGTTTTGACACAGTCGAGTACAGGCAGTACGCCACTTTCATCGTAATAAATACCAATGCCTAAATTAACTTTATTGGGATTATTGTCCGCTGAGTATTTTTCCATCAGCCCTAAGATTGGATCGCCAGCGTAATAATCGATACGTTCAAACATGCCATTTCCTTATAAGAATATAAACCAAGCAGCCGAAAATCATAGAGCAAATTGCTGATGAACTCAACACGCGAGTGCGTTATCTTGCGCAATTAATAAAATAAATCACCAAATAGCTTATCTCTTTGTCTAGCAGATGAGCTTGTGGTGTGATGCATCACTTCATCGACAGCGTTTCAGGCTGATGCAAGTCGTTGTAGTGGGTGGCAAAGTAGGTCTGCAAAAACTGCTTAAAGGCGATGGTTGCAGGAGACAGCGCCCGTGAGGCACGCTGATAGATAAAGAACTGGCGCATTTTTATAGGCTGCGTCAATGGGCGCATTTGCAAGCCGTTGGCGCTGACCCAATCGATGACCTCAGGCATATATGGGAGGCATAAGGTAATGCCGAACCCTTGGCGGGTCATCTCAAGCGCGGTGGACATAAAGTTGACTTTGTAGCGCGCTTGCTGAATCTGAGCGGCGATAGCGTCATCCAGCTCGACTGTCACCTGCTCAAGAAACGGGCCTTGTAGAGTGATAAGTGGAATATCAAGCAACTCCTGCCAAGTGATTTCGTCTTTTTGCGCCAGTGCATGATCGTCTGGCATAACCACGCAAAACGGCAGCTTGTATAACAGATCAGCACCGATATCATCTTCAGTTTCTATAAAACCAAGTTCAGTACCAACCCCCAAATCGACCTCGATGTCTTGAACATGCTTGAGCAAATTTTCTGCTGAGCAATCCAATAGCGACACCCCGATATTTGGATATTCCTTAGCAAATTGCGCGATGACGGCGGGCAGGGAGGATGCCGCAAACTGCGACACCGCTAAGCGCACCTGACCTTGCGCCAAGCTGGTCAAGCTACTTGCTTCGTTTTCGAACAGCTGCATCTCATTCAAGATACGCCGCGCTTGTGGCAGCAGATGGCGTCCGACAGCGGATAGCGACAACTGGCGGGTAGTACGGTCAAATAACACGATGCCAAGGCCAGTCTCCAGCTCTTTGATCAGTCCGCTAACAGCAGATTGGGTGAGATACATCTGTTCGCTGGCACGAGTGAAGCTGCCGTTGTCAGCGACTTTGATAAAAGCGGTCAGTTGACGAATGCTGATATTCATAAGTAAACCTGATAAATAAATCATAAAAAACAATTAGTCTTATAAATAAAGCTAATCTAATATAAATACAACGTCAACAATAAAGATTGATTATCAATCGTTTTATCGCATTTTATTACTAATCGACTTTTTACCACCAATTGACATTAAGGATGATTGCAATGGCAGATTTATTTGACAACCCAATGGGACTAAACGGGTTTGACTTCGTCGAGTTTGCTTCTCCGCAGCCTGATGCGGTCGATGCATTGTTTAAACAGCTTGGATTTGCCCATGTGGCCAATCACAGATCAAAAGATGTGGCGCTATATCGCCAAGGTGACATCAACCTAATCTTAAACCGTGAGCCAAGAAGCCCAGCCAGTTACTTCGTCGAAGAGCATGGCGCTGGTGCGTGCAGCATGGGTTTTCGGGTAAAAGATGCCAAAAAAGCCTACGAGCGTGCGGTGGAGATGGGTGCGCAGCCAGTAGAGGTGCCAACAGGCGTGATGGAGCTGAGACTGCCAGCGATTAAAGGTATCGGCGGCTCACTGATCTATTTGATTGACCGTTATAAAGACGGCGAATCTATCTATGATGTTGACTTTGAGTTTTTTGCAGATATCGATAGAAACCCTGTCGGATATGGTTTCAAAGTCATCGATCACCTCACGCACAACGTTTATCGCGGCCGCATGGCGTACTGGGCAAAATTCTATGAGCGTATCTTTAATTTCCGCGAGATTCGCTATTTTGATATCAAAGGCGAGTACACGGGGCTGACCAGTAAGGCCATGACTGCCCCTGATGGCAAAATCCGTATTCCGCTCAACGAAGAAGCCAAGCAGGGCGGTGGTCAGATCGAAGAGTACTTAATGCACTTCAATGGCGAGGGGATTCAGCACATTGCGCTCGCCAGTGATGATCTGTTTGCCAGTATCGATATGCTAAAAGCCGCCGGTATTCCGCTTATGACTGCACCAAATGCAGCCTACTACGAGATGCTGAGCGAGCGCTTACCAAACCATGGTGAAAACGTTGCTGACTTGCAAACGCGCGGTATCTTGTTAGATGGTACGACAGAGGGCGGCGCACCGCGTCTGCTACTACAGATTTTCTCTGAAACCATCTTGGGTAGCCCAGTGTTTTTTGAATTTATCCAGCGTAAAGGGGATTATGCAGACGGTTTTGGTGAAGGTAACTTTAAAGCCTTGTTTGAATCCATAGAGCGCGACCAAGTGCGTCGTGGCACGGTCGGTCAGCAAGAGACCAATCAATCAGAAACAGAAACGCCGTAGATCACACTACATTTAAAAAAAATTTAAAAAACAAACGGACAAGGCAAAAGGATTTTGGCTTGTCCTGCATGAGTGACTGATATTAGCCACTGACTAATCAGTATGAGTGCAAATATTCACTGCGATAAAAGGAACACAGGCATGGAACGCCTCTCACAGATAGATTCTCCTAATACAGCCATCGGTGCCAATAGTTCTGTAGCCAAGCAGCAAGGCGGTGATGCATCTGCTCATCATAATGCGACCGATAAAAAGCAGCCCTATATCTCACATCAGTCAGATAGCCATGGTCATATTCATTATAGTGATGATGAAAATGCAATGTGGCAGGCGTTGCTTACGCGTCAAGCTGAGCAAATCCCTAACCGCGCTTGTCCTGCCTATCTAGAAGGTTTGACGAAGCTAAACTTGCCAACGACGCATATCCCGCAGTTGCATGATATTGACGAGGTATTGCAAGCGACCACCGGTTGGCAAACCGCAGCGGTGCCTGCATTAATCAGCTTTGGCAAATTCTTCAAACTACTGGCCAATAAATCCTTTCCTGTGGCAACGTTTATTCGCCGATTTGAGGATATGGACTATATCGAAGAGCCTGATATTTTTCACGAAATCGTTGGACACTGCCCGCTATTGACTCATCCAGCCTTTGCCGCATTTAATGAGACGTATGGCAAGCTGGGTCTGAGTGCAACGAAAGAGGAAAGATGGTTTTTGGCACGGCTCTATTGGTTTACCATTGAGTTTGGCTTGGTCGGTAGTCAGCCTAAAGACCGTAGAATCTACGGCGGCGGTATATTAAGCTCGCCTTCTGAAACCATCTATGCTCTTGATCAGACATCGTATGCCCAGCCAGAAACCCAAATACAACCCAAGCCTACACAGCAGCCTGAACACCGCGCATTTGATTTGCTTGATGTGTTGCGTACGCCTTATCGTATCGATCAAATACAGCCGATTTACTATGTGATTGACGAATTAGATACGCTATTTGATATCGTTGATAGCGACATCATGGGGACGGTCAAGCAGGCGATGTCACTTGGGTTATTTGAGCCGACCTATCCAGAAAAATCCCATTAAAATTTTATAAACATCCGCTCTACTACATAAGGACATAGCAGTGGAGTGGCGTCAACAAACCTCAGTATCACAAATCAGCATCACAAAACAATAAACTCGATAAAAGGACATTATCATGACAGTATTATCACAAAGCAGTTGCGAAGCTTGCCGTATTGGCGCACCAAAAGTCGACGAGGCCGAGGCACGCGAGCTATTGACACAAATTCCTGATTGGTCATTGATTGAGGTGGAGGGTATTCAGCAGTTGCAGCGTCAGTACAAATTTAAAAACTTCGTCGCAGCGATGGATTTTGCCAATCAATTGGCAGACATTGCTGAAGCAGAAGGGCATCATCCCGGCATATTGGTAGAGTGGGGCAAAGCGACCGTCACATGGTGGTCACATAGTATCAAAGGGTTGCATCGTAATGACTTCGTCATGGCGGCTAAAACCGATGCGTTACTTGATAAGTAACGCATCAGTCATTCGGTTATTCACTAGCAAACCAGTTCTCTAACTCTTCCAAACTCAAACCCAATCTAATGCCAGCTTGAGCTGGCATTTTAAGGATGTGTCATGCCACCAAAACCGCTCACCCAGATCAGCGCCAAGCTTGCCTTTATTATCTCAGCCATCGTCATCGCCATCATGGGTATTACCATGATTGGCTTTGGTTGGGTGCCGCACCTGTCTCTTATCCTTGCCATTTGTGTATTGCTGGCTATCGGTATGACCAAAGGTCTGAGCTTTAACGACATGCAAGCACAAATGGCCTCAGGCGTCATGCGCGGTATCGGCGCCATCTATCTATTCTTCTTTATTGGCCTCATGGTCGCCGCCCTCATGATGTCAGGGGCCATACCCACCTTGATGTACTTTGGTTTTCAGCTCATCTCTCCTGAGTATTACTATATCTCCGCCTTTATCCTCACCTCTATTATCGGTATCGCCCTGGGCAGTAGCTTGACCACTGCAGCTACCTTGGGTGTAGCCTTTATCGGCATGAGTAATGCCTTTGATGCCAATGTGGCGATAGCGGCTGGGGCGGTGGTATCAGGTGCGTTCTTTGGTGATAAGATGTCGCCCTTGTCGGATACCTGTACCATTGCGTCCTCTGTGGTCGGTATTGATCTGTTTGAGCACATTCGCAATATGATGTATACGACAGTACCTGCGTGGATACTGACAGTAATTTTGTTCTGGATATTCTCAGGTCAGACCGTCAGTGCTGATCTGAGTCAAGTGACCATACTACAAGGACAGCTGATTGACAGTGGCTTGGTGCATGGGTATTCGGTACAGCCCTTTGTGATATTGGTTGGATTGGCATTGTTTCGGGTCAATGCGATTTATACGATTATCTGTACGATTGCCGCGGCGCTGATCATTACTTATATGCACAGCTCACCCAGCTTTGGTCAATTAGGTGGTTATCTGTTTGCCGGCTATGTCCCTGCTGAGTCATTAGAGCTGGGTGAGGTGGGTGGTATGCTGTCGCGCGGCGGTGTACAGAGTATGTTCTTTACCCAAGCGATTGTGATACTGGCATTGAGTTTGGGCGGGTTACTAACAGCACTAGGGATTCTACCTGCACTACTGTCTGGTATTAAAGATACACTGACGACATCAGGACGGGCGATCTTTGCGGCGGCCATGTCGGCACTGAGCATTAATGTGCTGATCGGGGAGCAGTATTTGAGTATTTTATTATCCGGTACGGCATTTCGGTCAACGTTTGAGCGTTTGCACCTGCATCCGAAGAATTTGTCTCGGACGATTGAGGATGCAGGGACGGTGATTAATCCATTAGTGCCATGGAGTGTGTGCGGGGTGTTTATCAGTCAGGCGTTAGGGGTGCCAGTACTGGATTACTTGCCCTATGCGTTCTTCTGTTATTTGTCATTGCTATTAACATTGGTGTTTGGCTTTACGGGGCTGACGATTAGCCGAGTGGATAAAGAAGCAAAAGTCGTCGAAGCATAATAGGTGATGATTTATAAAAAGACGCGGCTTATATAAGCTGCGTCTTTTGCATTTAAATATTCATTAAATAAGCTTTTATAGATCTGCTGTTAGGGCATCCTGATTTTTCACCACTTTATGCTGATCCTCTGTGCTATCGACTTTCCAATAACTAGACACATATAGATGCGTCTTTGGTACGTCGCGCTCAACTTTGAAGTATTGGCGCAATACTCGCATACTATGAAACTCGCAAGCCGCCCAAACCGCGGGCTGTCCCTCAAGCCAAGTCAGTGATTTGACGCAGTCAAGTAATGGACTGCTGTCTGCATTTGGATGAGGGTTGACCACCCATTGAATCTCGACGTTATCTGGTTTTTTGAGTGTTTGCTGGTCTGCTGTAGTCGTCACTTCAAGCACGGCATAGCCGCGAGAATCGGCAGGCAATTGTGCCAAATTGACCGTGATCGCTGGCAATGCTGTCATATCACCGACCAATAAAAACCAATCGGCGTCATTGTTGATGAGTTTTTTTGGGCCAGGGCCGCCCACCAATATTTGATCGCCAGCTTTAGTGTTGCGTGCCCATATCGACGCAGGGCCTTCAGCCTCATGTAATGCAAAATCAACGTCTATCTCATCATCACGCTGAGCGATGATGGTATAGGTACGCATCAATGGCTTGATGTCGTCGCCTTGAGGAAATATCAGTTTGATATAAGCGCTTTCTTGATCTGTCGGGAAGTCTATTAAACCTGCACCGCCAAGAGTAATGCGGCACATATTTGGGGTGAGGTATTTGCTACCGATCACATCGAGTAATCTAGGGGTAGGTTTTGCCATTTGCTATGTCCTTCTTTTTTAGCATGTAACGATAGTGCGCAAAGCATGGTTTGTTATCATCTGATAGCTTGTAAGGCTAGCATATTACTTTGATGATCGACTGTCTTAAAAATGTATGGGTAAAAATGATTGTAGAAAGTGGATGATTTTATTAGGGCGTGTTGCTAAGTTCAAAAAATCAGGTTTAAAAACTGGCTTTTAGGCTGACCGACATTTCACGCTCAGGCCCCATCCAGCAATTGTTAATATCATAACAAGCACCGACGTAGGTTTTGTCAAAAAGGTTGTTCACACTTGCGCCTAACGTGAGCATCGGATTGATCTGATAACTACCGCCGACATCGACTAACGTCACACTTGGTAGCTCATCTGAATTTTGTTTGTCTAACTGCATCCCACCTTCATAGCGAACACCAGCATTGAGAGTGAGTTTGTCTGTCGCATAGTAGTCGGCCCATAGCGTGGCTTTGTGCTTAGCCGTTTGGGCAGGGGTGTTGCCAACCACGTCAGGGTTGAACTCATCTTTTGTAATCTCAGCGTCGGTATAGCTATAGCTTGCCGCAACATCCACCCAGTCATTGAGCATATGACTGCCTGATATCTCAAAACCTTTTGACTCAATCTCACCGGTCTGAGTTTGGCTTCTATAGTTGATTTCGTCTGCGACCACGACGTTTTTTTGCTTGATATCAAAGACAGCGAGCGTGCCTTTGGTCGCGCGATCTGAGGACAGATATTTGATACCCGCTTCTAGCTGGTCGGCGGTGGTGGGTTTAAACGCTTCATTGGTAATAAAGTTGCTACCAACGACAGGCTGAAACGACTGCGAATAGCTGGCATAAGGCGATAAACCATTATCCAAATCATAAATGGCCGCCAGACGACCACTGGTTTTTGAGGCATCATTATCGATCATTTGTGCATCGTACACCGCGCCTTGTGCGGCTTTGGTCTGCTCAGTGATACTCTCAAACTTATCGTGACGCAAGCCTGCGACCACGGTCAAATCTTGCCACTGCATCTCATCTTGTACATAGAGCCCAAGCTGGCTTTGCTCGATGTCTTCGTCTTGACGATAGGTATCTAGTGGCAGCGTAGCCTTATTTATTTGTGAGAAGTCTGGATTAGATAGGTCAAGGTTTGGCGTACCCGCTGCGCCCGCATCATAGTAAGTCGCGCTACTGTCGGTTTCTTGATACTCAGCACCAAACAATAGATTATGTGAGGTATTTTCAGTATCGAATGTATAAGCCAGCTGGTTGTCTGTGGTCCAGTTTTTCATGCGCTCATCAGTGGTATACGCCACGCGATTGAGAATCGTGTCACTACCATCGACAAACCCGCCACTATTATACATATTGCGCTGCTCAGCTTCGGCATCGGTGTAGCGTAAGATGTGCTTAAAGGTGAGATTGTCATTGATATCCCAGTTTACGGTGACGCTTGGCATCAGTACTTCTTTACTAAAATGATTCCATCGATCTCCTGCATAAGCATCGCTACCCAATTTGCCATAGCTGGCGTTGTAGACCGTACCGACAGCGGGTAGTGGGGTGGATGGCACCATCTCTGGATCATCTTGATAAAACAGATTGGCAAGCATAGAGACATCGTCAGTCGCCTGCCACTCAAGCGACGGGTTAATCAACAATCGCTCTTCTTCGGTGGTTTGCATTTGACCGTCTTTTTGCCGTTTTAATGCCACCAAGCGATAGTTAAGCGTATCGCTGACTGGTCCTGTCGTATCGACCGCTACCTCTTTTAAGTTTTGATTGCCAAGTCGCAGTTGTACTTCGGTTTCTTGCGTGCCCTTTGGGGTTTTGGCGATCTGGTTAACCATGCCGCCCGGTGAAGCATAGCCGTATAGCGAGGACGCTGGCCCTTTCACCACTTCGACCGCTTCAGTCGCATAGACATCGACTTGTGGCATGAGGTTCCAAGCGCCATCGTAGGGCAGTCTCAGTCCATCATAAAAGTTTGAGTAGGTTTTAAATCCACGAATGTTGTACTCATCAAAGATAGAGACTGTACCGCGGCTCTCAGAGCTTATGCCTGGCTCATAACGCAAAGCAGCGTTGACACTATCTGCTTGGCGCTTTTGTAACAGCTCCTGATCGATGCGGGTATAGCTCATGGGCGCATCTTCAGGGTCTAAGGCGGTCTTGGTACCGGTGCTGCGGTAACCATCTGAATAAACGGTAATTGTATCCAAGGTAGCTGATGGTGCTGCCGTCGTATCATTACCCACTTTATTAGTATTAAGAGAATTTTCTACGCTTGTCTCAATCACGTTATTTTCAATATTGTCGACCGTATTGTTTCCGATACTAGTTGGGCTGTTCTCAGCATAGACTGAATGACTTAGACTCATTGCCAAGCCCAGTTGGACGGCTAAAGTTAAACGTTTTTGACGAATGGATTTGGACGTTGAGACAAAGCGCATTATATTTCCTTGTGAGTTGTGATTAGATGTCGAAAACAAAAGAAAATAAATAATAACATTAATGATAATAATTATCATTAATGTTTGAAAATAAATCTTCTCTCAAATGATGTGAAATTCGTTCTTACGCCAACATGGCAATGGCATCTTTACTCGCCCGCTGTCGCTCTTCAGCATTTAACTCAATGAGGCGGCCTTCTTTCATGAGTAACAGTCGATCTGCATGCTCAAAGTAACCATCATCGTGACTGATAATAAACAGCGTTTTACCGAGTGCTTTTAACTCAGGGATTAGGGTTTGATAGAACACGCGGCGAAACGCAGGGTCTTGGTCAGCGGCCCATTCATCAAGTAGCAAGATGTCTTTTTGTTCAGCGACAGCAATAAGCATGGCCAAGCGTTTGCGTTGTCCCTGCGAGAGCTTATCGGTAGACAGCTGGTTGTCAGCCACACTTATTTTATCTTGTAAGTCCAATTTATGCAGCCACGCATTGACCAGTGCTTTGTCTGGCTGCCGTCCTTGTCTGCCAATCAATTGCTTAAAAATATGCTGATCGCTAAAAATGGCAGAATACAGCTGTCTATAATCGGCATTATTCTGTGAATTAACGGGCTGTTTGTCGATGGTTACCGCACCTGTGGTAGGGGTGAAAATGCCTGTAATAATCTTGGCAAGTGTCGATTTGCCGCTACCATTCGCCCCGATCAGAAACACCACATCGCCTCGTCGTAGCGTTAGATTGACGTCTTTTAAAATATTACCAGAGTGATCGCTGTCTTTAGCTATTAATGCCTGAGCACCAGTATCATTGCTATTACTGACACTGCTATTACTGGCATTATCACTGGCATTATCACTGGCATTCGAAACACTGTTATTGGAAACATTGTAGCGATAGTTAACATCAGTTAGCGAGATGGTTTGCCAGTGTTGGCTGGTGTTGTCCGTTCTAAATAAAGGTTGGTACTCAGCCAGTTCTAGCGATTGTATTTTGTCTAGGGCAACTTGAGCCGTCTGTAGTGTTGGATATGCACCGACGGCGTGAAGCAGCGGCGACTGCATAAATAGAATCGTTAAAGAAAAAGTGGTGGCGATGCCCATCGAGATGCCGAGATAATTTGATATGGCAAATATCACCCCAATCGATGCAAACATCATAATATTTGACCAGTTCACCGCTGATAAATGAAAAGTATCAGACTTGGTGACAGTCTTTTCATAGGATTTAGCATGGGCCAAAAAATCATCTGTATACAGTTTTTGTGCTCGGTGTTGGTTAAGTGCCAGCTCTTTACGACCTTCTATAATCGATTGATAATCCTGATATAAGGCGTCATTAATCTCTCTCAACTTTGTCAAATGTGTATAGACATGCTTGACCAATAGGGTGCTTATCCAAATCGTCATCGCAATCCAAAACATGACAATCAGCAGTAATGGTAGCGACAGCCAGCCCAGATATAACCCCACACCAACAGAGAGGATAACGCCTTGCACCAACTCCGGCATCCGAACAAAGGCGACGGTAATAGACTGAATATCTGAGGATAGACTGGCAAGTAACCGCGCACTACCCAAATGATCTATCTGAGGAACGGTGGTATCGATGATTTGTTTGACCAGCTTGGTTCTGAGCTCATAGACAAACTTGTGCCCCAAACGGGTGAGTGCATATTGCGATACAAAGGTAGTCACCAGCAACAGCAGTACGAGCAGAGCAAACTGCCCTAAGCTCGACCACGATAAGGTATTGAACACAGGCTGACTGATAAAGGTTTGGTTGATATAAGCAATGATACCCACACTGACGGCAGCATTGATTAAGTTGAGTAAAATGACTTTTAGAAAGGGCAGACGATACTGTGCCCAAATCATATGATGTAGAGAAACGCTGGCACGAGAGGACATAGTGACTCAGTAATAGTATGGATGTTTGATGGCATAAAAGGGAATAGGTCACACCTAATCCCTTTTACTGAAGTTCGTTAGATAAGTACGTTTTATAGTCAATTCTCTATAAAAGAATTACAGCGTTAACCTCGCTTCAAGTATTACATATACATCTGCACTGGGCTGCCTTGTACTACTTTTAAATTGAATCAACTATAGCTGATATATGTTAAAAATTGAATGTGGCTGACACTTTTAAGGCCGTTGGCTCACCTGCATTTAGATAGCCTGAATCTGCATAACCGCCTACTGACTGCCAATAATCTTCACCCGTGACATTGGTTACCACACCTTTTAGAGTAACGTCTTGTCCTGCTAGCATAGTGCGATAGCGTGCACCAAGGTCTAAGGTCGTATAACCATCAACCTTTAAGGTATTGGCATTATCCGAATAACGAGAGCCTGTGTGGATAATATCGCCCGTTAATGTCAGTCCTTCAACTGCGGCTAAATCATATTCTATGTTAACATTGCTCTGCAAGGTAGGCACACCAATCACTCGATTGCCATCTAATGCACTATCACCGGTGTCTTTTTGTTTGGCACTTAAATAACTGACGCCCGCATTGAGGCGCATGTTTTCACTTGGGCTACCAAAGACAGTCAACTCCACACCTTGATGGCGGTTTTCTCCAGCCGCAGTAAACGTATTTGAGTTGTTGATATAAGCACGTGGTTCATCAGTTCGGAAGACAGCGAGACTACTGCCAATCATGCCATTGTCGTATTTCACACCCAGTTCAGTTTGCTCACTCACGTACGGATCTAGATTTTGACCACCATTAGTGACAGCGTCATTATCGTTAGTTAGAGGCGCTCTTTTACCTGGTGCTAGACTTTCAATATAGTTACCGTAAATCGACCAGTCCATATTCGGTTGATAGACAATACCGATACTTGGGGTCCACTCACTCTTATCGTAATGAGCCGTTTCTGCCTGCGTGTTGGCATCATAGCTGGTGGTTTTTAAGTTCTGATGACGCACGCCTAAAGTAGTTTTTAGCTTATCGTCGAACAGTGATATGGTGTCTGCTAGCGCAAAGCTTTGGAACTGCTTTTCATTGGTTAATTTTGGATCGTCTAAGTTGCCGCCAAACGTAGTTGTACTTGTAAAAGGGACTTCCGTGTAGTCGGTAGGGCGATAAAAATTGGTTGCGAGTTGGTTACCAAAATCAAAAGCATAAGCGCCTTTTTCTTCTTGATCATAGAGGTTTGCGGCCAACACTAAGCTATGAGCCACTTCACCGGTTTGTAATTTACCACGTAGACCAAGCTCGGCGCTTTGTACTTTATCTTCTCGAGTATTGTCAAAGCGATAAACTGTACCCGCACCATCAACGTTGTTGACAGTTAACGTGGCTAGTGAGTTTTCTTCCTCGCCACTTCGCACACCGTAAGCACCATAAGCGGTGATATTGTCATTAAAGTCATATTCTCCTCGAATCGTACCAAAGACATCTTTTTCATCTGAGTACGTCCAAGGCTGCGCCCAATTTTTTGAGCCATCTGGCGCATTTGGTACACTAGACACCCCACCAAGATTGACACTAGGACGAGTCTCTGACAGCTTATTGTCTTGCCAGCCTAAATCTGCTGATAGGCGATACTGATCCCCTCTATAGTCCAAACCAAGTGCAGCCAGACCCAAGGTCGACGACTCATCATCGATAGCACTGTCACCATCTTGATAAGCAGCATTAAAACGAACACCAATAGCATCATCGCTACCAAAGCGATCACTGACATCTACCGCGACCTTACCTTGGTCACCTTGACCATAACCAAGCGTCACTTCACGTAGCGGGTCATTGCCAGCACGTTTTGGTAATAGGTTAATCGTACCACCTGCGTTACCGCCACTAGGTGCGGCACCATTTAGCATGGCAGAAGCGCCGCGTTGGACTTCAACACGCTCAAATAATTCGGTGGCGATATACTGTCGGGGCAAAATACCGTATAAGCCATTAAACATCGTATCATCTGATGTGGTGATAAAACCGCGCATAAAGTAGGCTTCTTGAAAGTTACCAAAACCCCTTGCCACGCGAACAGTAGGATCCTTTTTGAGTAGATCGCCTACACTTTGGGCTTGCTGATTGGTGATATATTCATTGGTGTATGAGGTGGTAGAGAACGGCGTATCCATGATGTCTTGGTTACCCAAGATTCCGACGCGGCTACCGGTCGCAACTTGGCCACCTTCATAAGCATCTGGCAATCCATCCGCTGAAGCATCAGCGCTACTAGTGACGACGATAGTATCAAGTACCACATTAGGAGTGGTTTGAGCATCTACATCATCTGCCTGTGCCCATGCCGATTGACTCGTTGTTAATACGATGACAAAAGTAGATAGACAGGTTGAGCATAGGGTCTTTAAAGAGAGGGGTTTAGTCGATACCAATCTCGAAGGTATAGATACTAATCGTAGAGAAGAACCAGATGCATTCGAAAGATTAAATAACGCAGCAGATAAGCGAGACAGTTGCATGAATATTTCCAGCATGTAATTTAAATCGTTATTATATTGATAATAATTTTCATTATCAATATTATTGCGGAACTAATGCTAAATATATTTTCAGGTTAAAATTCTAAATGTATTATTTATATTGCCAATAGTGGTCTTGCCTGCTCAATTTCTTGTTTTGAAATGTACTTTTAATTATCTATGAATGTCAGGTAGATTATTCACTACTTTAAAGTTCGAATTCTTAGTTTCCTAAGCTCCTCTTAAGGTTTGTTTGTTGTAATAGCGGTAGAGCAGACGATGTGATGGCGAGTCTACTAGCGGTATCTCGCCTAGATTCGATGTTTAGCAATCACGTCGTCAAAAACAAACGAACCATTAAAGGAGTGACGGTCATGACCCAACATAGCACAAGCAATCCGGCGCACGAGCCTGATATGTCTTTATCAAATACTCCTAAAACTCGACAAGTACGAGTTTGGGATATGTGGGTCAGAGTGACTCACTGGGCCGTCGCGGCTGGTATCACTGCCAATTTGCTGTTTACCGAAGAAGGCAGTGAGCTACATCAATATGTCGGTTATATCGTGGTGGGGCTAGTGGTTGTCCGTCTACTTTGGGGATTTGTGGGCACGCGTTATGCACGTTTCAGTGACTTTTTCCCCACGCCGTCTCGTATCAAACGCCACCTATCTGATTTGAGTATTCGCCACACAGACGAGCAGCATTTGGGTCATAATCCATTAGCTGCCCTGATGATGTTTGCGTTATGGGCGGTGATTATCGGCTTGGGTATTAGTGGCTATCTGATGGAAGCCAACATTTTTGCCAGTAAAGATGTCCTTGAAGAAGTTCATGAGATACTGGCCAATAGTTTATACTTACTGGTGCCGGTGCATATTATCTCTGCGATTGCCATGAGCTATTGGGAGCGGCAAAACCTGATCAAGTCGATGATAACGGGTTATAAAACGGTGACGCCGCGTCGCTCACAATAAAAAAGACAATAAAGTACATAACGTAATAGGACAATCATGGCACGCATACTATTAATAGAAGACGATAGCAATATCGCTGAAGGTCTCGTTGTTGGACTCAAAAGTCATGGTATGATGGTCGATTGGTTTAGTGATGCCAAGCAAGGTGAGATGGCACTGCAAGAGGGTATGTTTGACGCGGTGCTACTTGATTTGACCTTGCCAAGAGGGGATGGCATGACGGTGCTACAAAATTGGCGCTACAAACAGCTAGATACGCCGGTATTGATCATTACGGCTCGTGACGCGATTGCCAACCGCGTGGCTGGACTCAATGCGGGCGCCGATGATTATCTGGTCAAGCCATTTGCACTAGATGAAGTGGTTGCCCGCCTGCAGGCGTTGATACGGCGCAGTCAAGGACGTAGCCAGCCTGAGATTCGTTATGGTGACGTCGCTTATTGGCCGCACAATCACCGAGTCTCTTATCAAGGCCAAGTCGTTGAGCTCACCATCAAAGAAGTGGCGATACTCGAGCAAATGCTGACCCATCCCAAACAGATTCACAGCCGCGCAAGCTTAGAGGACAAGCTCTACGGCTGGCAACAGGATATTGAGAGCAATGCGATTGAAGTACATATCCATCATTTACGCAAAAAGCTGGGCAATGACTTTATTTTAACCAAACGTGGCATCGGCTACTACCTCAATCCAGCCCATAATCATTAATATGTTTATATTCAATTTGGCTTTCAATATACAAACCATATATGAGCAACCTATGAGCTTATGAAAAGTATCCAGCAGCGACTGTTCATCTCCTTACTCATTGGGCTGCCTTTGCTGTGGCTTATCACATCGAGCTTTATTGCTTGGCGGTTGTGGCACGAAATCAATGAGATGAATGACACACAAATCACCCAAGTGGTTCGTTATTTGATGGGCATATCCGCCAATGACGATGAGCAAAGTGACCGCGACAATAATAACGAGACAGAGCACAATGGAAAACCTGTCGCCAAAATATATAATTTAAAAAGTAAGGCGCTGTCAGGTAATCTGGGTGATGCAGAAGACGATTACATGGGTTTTGCTATTTGGGATAAAGATGGTCATTTATTAGCGGCTGACGAGAACGGACAGTCGTTTTCTTTTTTGCCAGATCAGCGCGGTTTTGTAGAAGAGGACAGCGCTATTTATCAGCGTCTAAACCCTTTTAGTAAACGCTGGCGGTTGTTTTATGCGCATGATGACTATCGTAGCGATGGTATGGGTGAGGAGCGTGTGATTGCTATTGGTCAAAGCCTTGCCTCTCGTAGAGAAATGATTGTTGAAGCGATGTCTGTGCAAGTACTGCCGATGTTAATTGGGCTGCTTTCCTTAATGATCTTGACTATCGGATTGATACGACACGGACTGATGCCATTAAGTCAGATTAGTTCTGAGGTAGAACAGCGCAAGCCGCAAGACGATCGTCCGATTACAGCAGACGTCCCACAAGAGATTCAGCCTTTAGTGACCGCGTTAAACGTGTTGTTTGTGAAAGTGGCAGACACTCTAGCACGGGAGCAGCGCTTTACCGCTGATGCCTCTCATGAGCTGCGTAGCCCACTGGCTGCGCTCAAACTACAAGCCGATCTTTTGCAGCAGCAGCTATTACAGCTGTCTGGTATAGAAAACGACAGTCAACTGTTTTATCACACGCAAAAAATCAGCGATGGTATTGAGCGCGCCACCCATTTGGTCGATCAGTTATTGGTGTTAGCCAAGATAGAGCCGCAACAGCAGTTGCCTTTTGAGCAATTAGAACGTCCAGACTGGCTGATGCTCACCGATACTGTGCTGAGCGACGTCAACCGCTTAGCGCGTGAAAAACACATCCAATTAAAACGTACCGTACACTGTGACAATTCTGCCGATATTTTACCCATTCTTATTAATCCAGTGTTGTTTAAACTATTAATCCGTAACCTATTAGACAATGCCATTCGTTATTGCCCAGAGGGCTGCCAGATTGAACTGCAGTTGGATACTGATAGTATCAAAGTGGTGGATAATGGCTTGGGCGTCGACCCAGAGCAGCTAGCGCGGCTAAGCGAGCGCTTCTATCGTCCAGCCGGTCAAACCCAAATAGGTAGTGGGCTGGGGCTATCAATTGCCAATCGAATTGCCGATCTGCACAATCTTACCTTAGCATTTGCCAACCGCCCTCAACCAGAAACAGGCTTTATCGTAACGGTCAGCAGTAAGAACGCACTCTCAAAACCGTTATAAGACATAAAGCATACTGTATTAGTCTGTATCAGTTACACTAGGGCATACCCATTCGCGTTTCTACCTTTTGAGGATTTTATGCATCATTCTATTCATGACGAAGCACATTTGAGCAATCGCAATCATTGGTTGAGGGCAGCAGTGCTGGGGGCGAACGATGGGTTGATTTCGACCGCCAGTCTATTGGTTGGGGTGGCTGCTGCCAGTACAAGCAGTCAGACATTGCTGCTGACAGGTATGGCGGCGCTGACCGCAGGTGCATTATCAATGGCGGCTGGCGAGTATATCTCGGTCTCATCACAGGCGGATACCGAAAAGGCGGATCTCGATAAAGAGCGACATGAGCTGAGGCACAATGCTGAGCGTGAGCTGCTTGAGCTTACCAAGATTTATGAGGCGCGTGGACTTGAGCATGATTTGGCGCATCAAGTGGCCGTGAGCTTGACTGAGCACAATGCGTTAGAAGCCCATGCCCGTGATGAGATTGGCCTGACGGATATTAGTGAAGCAAAGCCCATTCATGCCTCAGTGGCTTCAGGACTATCATTTATAGCGGGGGCGATACTACCGATTATTGGGATATTACTGTTACCAGCGGAAACACTGGTCTGGTCACTCGCGGCTTTGACAATAGTGGGCTTGATGTTACTTGGTATTATCTCTGCTCGTCTAGGCGGTGCACCTGTGATCCCTGCGACTACTAGAGTCGTGGTGTGGGGCGTGCTTGCTATGGTGGCAACCTCGTTAATTGGTCGCTTATTTGGTGTGGCAATTTAAAGGCAAACTCACTCACTCCACGATTGCCTAAGTGATTATCATGATTTTCTAGCATACTGTTTGATGGTGGGTAGGTCTTTGACAATGGCGTTGCCAACGATATTGGGAAACAATCGATTGAGCCATGCAAAAAAACGCTCAGGAAACCCCAAATGCTGATGCGCTTGTTTGGTTGATATAAAGTGAATCAGTGCTTTTGCGACGGTCTCAGGCGAGTCCATTTTTACTTTCAATGCCTCATTCATAGCGACGACGGCATCGTTATTCATGGTGGTCTTGGTGGCTCTGGGCGCAAAATAGCGAAACCTCACTGAGGTGTCGGCATACTCGCGGCCTAACGCTTCACTTGCACCGCGTAAGGCAAACTTGCTCGCGCCATAAGCACTAAAACCTGGGTAGCCAATACTGCCAAAGGTTGAGCCAACGCTGATAATTTGGCTCGGGCTAGGCTGCGCTATCAAGATAGGTAGCAGTCTTTTTATAAGCTGTAGTGGATACGCCACATTGACGAGCATCATCTGTTCAATCGTGTCATCATTTTGATCCGTGAGCAAAGCAAAATCATTGATACCTGCGTTGAGTATGACCGTATCAATGACGTTTCTATGGCCTTGTGTCATTTCACCCAGTCCCTCTACCAGTAGCGATTGCGATGTCTGCGAGCTTAAATCACACGTATGAGACACAAGTGGGATATCAGGATAGTCTTTGGTCAACTCATCTACCAAATGAGTCAAGGTCTGGTTGTTACGTCCGACCAAAATGACAGGCTGATTATTGGCACATAATTGCCGTGCGATCTCCTGCCCGATACCACCCGTGGCACCGATTAGCATGGTGTAATTGAGCATAGCTTGTACTAGGTCTGATTGGCCATTAGCTGATGTCATGATATTGCATCCTTGTTGAACATTGATTGTTAGAGCACGGACTATTGAAGCGCGGATTGTGGTGAGATGTGCTGTTGCTCATCGTTTGAGTGATTCATGCCATGCCTAATGCCAAGCCCCATCGCAATATACAGCTTACGCTCTGTTAAAGGCACGTCAATTTGTCGACGACCATGCATGATGCGTTTGTTGTCGAGTATCACCACATCGCCATTTTGCCACGCAATGTCTTGAGTGTATTTTTCACAAAGCTGAGTCAGCTCATCTAGGAGCGCATCATCGACGGGTTGACCGTTTGCTAGGGTGAACTCAGGTTTTTCATAGTTAAATGAGGGCCCAAGTAAAGTATTGGCAAAGGCCAGTTGACCGCTTACGTTATCTTCTCGAATTGCAGGTATCTGTAATACGTACCGAACGCCGCCGTCTGTCTGAGGTTCTACGTGATGCGTTAACGTCTTGCTCGTCGTCGCCGTGACAAATGTCTCTAAATCATCCAAGCTTATTTGATCGGCGTTTGCTCTGCCGGTCGCAGTCGCCACATAATTTTGCCAAATGGCCTGAGGCAAATAGCGACTGATACGCATCGGCTGACTAAAGGTGGCTTTTAGCTCAGGTGATAGCGCTTGATACACTGCATGCCCATCACATATCGTTGTTTGTGAGCCTTTTTTGGCGCTCAATTCACTAAAAAAAGCAATGACGTCAGGCGGCATCGGCGTATTGCCATTTTCGATATGTAGTCCAATGGCATGCGTGCCTGCATCCACTTTTTGCGCTTCAGAAGTGATGTTTTGGCGGGCGGGATCGTAGGTCAAGGTTTGACAAAGTTGACTCATCAACTGGCTAAACGTCTCTACATCGTAGTGATAGCCTCGAAGTAACGTCCAACCATGGGTTTGCAACTCCATTAAAATATCAGCGGTTTTAGGCAAGGATACGCTAGCAGACACGTGGGAGGTTGGTGCCTCAAAAGTGTCAAGTTCGATAACGTCGCTTTTTATCAAGTTGCTTTGTATCAAGTTGCTTTGTATCAAGTTGCTTTGTATCAGGTCGTTTTCTATCAAATCATTTGGCATAAGAGTGGTTTGCATAATATGGTCCTATTGTTGTACTGCTGGTAAAAGCGTCCGTTATAAGCCGAGTACCGATTGATAAGCGGTAAAAATGTGCGCGCGTCGTAGCTTACCGTTATCAGTCAATAATTCATTTTCCGTACTAAAAGGGTGCTCGGCGAGATGCCACTGTCGGATACGCGCATAGTCAGGCAAGGTTTGGTTAACGACATCTATCGCTTGCGCAATCGCAGATTGTGGATCATTGCTCGTTGCGACCATGTTGGGGTTGGCGACTATCACCGCAGACAAATGCGGCTCATTATCTCCGAGTACCGCGACCTGATAAATAATGGGCTGCGTTGAGAGCTGCGCTTCTACCCATTCAGGCGAGATATTACGGCCAAAACTACTGATGAGCACGTTTTTGCGTCGACCCGTGATGTATAAATAGCCGTCGTCATCTAAATGACCGATATCCCCTGTGGCAATGATGCCATTGTCATCCTTACTATTGTCATGGTTTAAGTAGCCTTGCATCGCATTGCCCTTAACCATTACTTCGCCACTATCTGCGATGCTGACCGAGGCGTGAGGCATAGGTTTGCCCACACTGCCTTCGCGCTTCGCTTTTGGCGTATTGAGACTGACTACCGAGCCGCATTCAGATAGGCCATAGCCTTCATAAACAGGCAAGCTTAAGGCACTGGCGTCTTGTAGTAATTGAGGGGAGACTTTGCCGCCGCCGACTGCCATAAACTTTAATGATGGCACAGCAGCATTGGCGCTGGATTTGGTTGCTCCTTTGTCTGCCATGTGCTCGCAAATGGCTTTTAGCAGTTGCGGTAATAAAATAACGCTGGCGATGTCGTATGTTTGTACCGTTGTCATCAAGCGCTTGGCATCAAATGCTTGATTGGATAACAAACCAAATTGATCAATACGCCCCGTCACTAAGGTGCGCCCCATATATAGACTCACGTAGACGCCTGCCACGTTTTCTAATAAAGTGGCAAAAGGCAACACGCTTAAATGACTAAAATTGCTTGTGGCATTGCTCACTTTTGGCGCGTGAGTAGCATCATCTGTCAAGGTATCAGCGAGCGCACCCGATAACGACTCGACAATACGCATCAATGTCTCTTGACCCAAACACACGCCTTTTGGCATGCCCGTACTGCCTGAGGTGTAAGTCACTTTGCAAAAATCGCTGGCAGTAGAGGAATTTTGAGCGGTGAAGGTATGGTCAGTGATGGTGCCAGCAAGTTGATAAAAACCACCTGTGATATGAGTCGCCTGCTCAGACTTGATGGTTTTTGTCTCTGGTGTATCAGCAATTATCCAATTATCCGTATTGTCTATGGTTGGCAGTTGTAAACCAGCGCCAACGTATACCATCTCTATCTGCGCATCTTGTAGTAAGTGCGCAATTTGCGCGGCACTAAAAAATAAGGGGATGGGCACAACAACCGCGCCGACGGTACTCAATGCCAAATCGAGTATGATCCAATCTATATCGTTATGCGCATATAAGGCGACACGCTTGCCTTGCCATGTTTCTAATGTTTGATGAAGCGCTGATAATGTACGTTGCAGCTGACCATAAGTTAGGCTGGTCGTATTATGGTTAGCTATCGTTTGTATCGCTACCTGCTTGGGAGTTTGGCGGGCATGCTGACATATCACGGTATAAATGGGGGTCATGTTATTCTCACTGTCTTGTGGTGGTGCAGTGTTATTGGTTGTTAATGCATGCGTATTAAACGGCTATCTTATTTAGCGTCAAACGCGTGGTAGCATTCATCTCTAACGTTTCGGTATAGCGATAATGTGGGGCGCATATCCGCTTAGCATCGGCCACATTGATAGCGACGACCAAGGGATTGTGCTGATAGTAATGGCCCCATGAGGATACTTGCTCAGGGTCTTCTAGCGCTTCTGCCGTGGCCTTGGCAATGACATGACTGCGAATGCCCATATGTGCCAATATATGCCGTACCGCATCGGTGCCAGTACACACGACCCAGTCTGCTTTGGTTTGGTATTCATGAGTCGTAGAATTCAGGGTGGGGGTGGATAAATAAAACACCAAAAATGCTATCATAAGCCGCGCGCTACCCGCACAACCTGATGCCAAATTGCCAATCTCAAAAATGCGCTGGCGACTGACTGGCTCGCCTGCCACTCTGCTGATCTCATGTTGTATCGGCGTGTTCAGATACTGCTCTAAAAATATCTTATCTTCACAGATAGGCTTTAGACCGATAGCAACGCTCGTCCCTTTAAATGCAGGTAACGCATTATCATCAGTGGATAACCAATCGCCATAGGATGACATATCGGCAAAACCTGAAAACAAAATGGGCATAAAGTAGCTTAATCGGGCGTGATGGATATACGCATATATGCGTTTGATAAATGCCTGGGCATCTTGGTTTTGGGCATAGGAAGCAGGCGATGTCGCTATTGGCATTTGTGTACTGGCACGAATATAGAGGGAGGAGGGTATGCCTTGCACTTCCAATATTGACATTGGCTTAACCGCTTCAATATAAAAGGTCGTATTTAGAACATTCTGTAAGGTATGAGTGCTATCAATAGATAATGACATCAGCTGTCTCCAAATGGTTAAAAGCTTTTAGCACGATTAACATCATGAAAGCATCATAAAGGAGCAACCTTAACTGAACCTTAAGATAGTATCGTCTTTAACAGGCGATATAGTTAGTTAGCAGTCGATATAGTTAGAAACGAGTATTTAGCCCAGTATTTAACCTCCATTCATGTGCAGTAATTACGGACATGATTCGCCCTAAAGCCGTAAACCGACTCAACTGCTGACTTATCATCCTCAAAAACTGCATGTATCAGTCCTTATACTATAGAAAATAGTCCAGTATAAATTCAAAAAAATGATATTTACAATAGGTGTCAGCGGTTTTTAGCCAACAATAAGTTGCCATTATAATAACTTTGACTGTGATTATATTTTGAGTTTTTTGGTGTTTATTTATCAGTCAAACAAGAATTTAGGTGCTGCAAACGCCATCAACATCGAGAGTGAAATCGGTGTGATCTCATCGCGCCTAATAATATTTACCTACTCCCTAATAAAATCCATATCAGTGTGTTTGAGCCTACTGGTTCTTATTGATATGCTATTTGGTTTTTATTCAATTGTGGAAGACAACTATGACTTTACCGCGCCATCGATTGTATTCTTTTCGCCGCTGTCCCTACGCCATGCGTGCCCGTCTCGGTCTTTTATTTGCCGAGCAGTCTGTAGCGCTGTGGGAGGTTACGCTGAAGAATAAACCCGAGCAAATGCTAGCGATTAGCCCAAAAGGGACAGTACCCGTTTTACAGTTGGCGGATGGGACCGTCATTGAAGAAAGTGACGAGATTATGATGTGGGCACTTGCGCAGAATGACCCACACGGCTTACTTGATAAAAATACATTACCGCAAGCAAATGCCTTGATTGTACAAAATGACAATGAGTTTAAATATTGGCTAGATCGATACAAATATGCAGATCGGTATCCTGAGATGACGCAGAGCGAGTATCGACAGCGGGGCGAGGTGTTTTTGCAGGTATTGGAGACGCTATTGACAAAAAATGTCTATCTATTAGGAGACAGTGTGACCACAGCGGATATTGGTATCATGCCGTTTGTTCGTCAATTTGCGCATGTTGATCGTGAGGTGTTTTATGGTTTGCCATACCCTAAATTGCAGCAGTGGTTACAAGATTGGCTTGCGCATCCGTTATTTTTGCAAGTCATGACTAAGTTTGAACCATGGCAAGAAGGCGATGAGGTGGTGATTTTTCCTTGTTAATATCTGGTATTTGAAGTTATTTATATGATCACATGAGTGGTGAGTGGTAGGTAAAGTATAGATTTGAAAGAACGTAGGAGAATACACATTGTATACTTGTAGTGGTCAAATATTTTTAGACAGTACTTAAGAGGTTTTTGTTGAAATAAAGTCTCTTTTTCTCGCTCGGTGTTAAATACTCATTAAAGCTGTGTGGTCTTACACTTTGATAATAGCCCCAAATATAATCATTTACTGCCTGCCGAGCCTCATCAATATTGTCATAGCCGTTTTTTGGCATCCACTCTGTCTTAAAGCTTCTAAAGAACCTCACCTGTTTTTCAAGCTCTTGTATACGCCGTAATTCAGGCGTTAGGTCTTTGCCTTCTGATGGCATGACACCTTAACTACTTTAGTTTGAATTAAAGTGAGTGAATGCATAGACTGAAGCAAGTAATGTTATCTTCAGTCTATGTTCGTAGTTCGATTACACTTATTCTATCGGAGACGGCTTACCGTGCGGGCTTGAGCGTAGGTACTGTTTGGGCGCTTTGACGGTTGCGCCAAGCTCGGCCGCCGCGTGCCACGGCCAGTGCGGGTCATAGAGGATACCGCGTGCCAAGGCAACCGCGTCCGCTTGCTGCTCGGTGATGATGCTTTCTGCCTGCTCGGCCTCGGTGATTAGGCCCACGGCAATGACGGGTATATTGACCGCTTCTTTTACGGCTGCGGCAAAAGGCACTTGATAGCTCGCCTTTACAGGGATTTGCTGCTCTGGGCTCAGTCCTGCGGTGCTCACATGGATATAATCACAGCCTAATGCTTCTAAGGCTTTAGCCAGCTCAATCGTTTGGGTAAGGTCCCAGCCGCCTTCGACCCAATCGGTTGCAGAAACCCGCACGCCCACTGGCTTGTCACTTGAAAACTCAGCCCGAACCGCTGTAAACACGTCAAGTAACAAGCGCATTCTGTTTTCAAGACTGCCGCCGTATTGATCATCACGCTTGTTAGAAAGCGGCGATAAAAACTGATGCAATAGATAGCCGTGCGCACCATGCAGCTCAATTAAGTCAAGCCCCAGCGTATCTGCGCGTTTTGCTGCATTCACAAAATCACTGATGAATGTATCAATGTCATTTTGATCCATGGCTGTGGGTACAGTAGAGTTTTCGTCATACGCAAGCGCTGATGGTGCCACCGTTTGCCAGCCATTTACCTCATCAGGGGCAATCGAGCCGTCGCCGTCCCATGGTTTTTTGGTTGACGCTTTACGCCCAGCATGGGCCAACTGGATGCCTATCGGCATTGGGCTGTACTGTCTGACAGCAGTGAGCGTTTTATCCAGTGCCGCTTGCGTCCTGTCATCCCATAATCCCAAATCAGCATAGCTGATGCGTCCTTGCGGGTTGACCGCCGTCGCTTCTAAAATAAGTAGCCCTGCACCGCTCAAACTCATCTGACCGATATGAATCGTATGCCAATCGCTTGCCGCGCCGTCATTGGCAGAGTACTGGCACATGGGGGCGATGATAATACGGTTATCTAGGGTGAGTTGCCCAAGTTGTAAAGGCGAAAAAAGCTGGCTCATAATAAATCCTTAAAAAAACGCGCCTCGCTTAAAGGCATGGAAAATAACAGGAAAAATCGATATAAATGGTTTATATAATTAGCGCTTGAATACATGATGGGGATGAATGGTTTTTTTATAGGGTACATTTAAGTGAGGCTAGCTGATATATAGATTACTCTCAATCATGTTTTTCATATGCAGCAGGCGAGGGGCGATGTCTTCTTCTAGCTTGGTGCGACTCAGGATAAAACTTGGCGCGCCGCAGTTAAACGTGAGCAACCCTTCCGTCGGGTGCATCAGCGCAATGGCGACCGCATTGACATCCTTTTGCCATTCACTGATAGAAAAACAATAGCCGTAATCTTCATAATCTTGAAAGGCTTTGTCCAGCCCTCGTCTGATCTTTAGCCAATCATCCTTGTACTTATTGCGAATCGCATTTAGGATAAATTCTTGTTCAGCAGGCGGCATGCTGGCGAGGCAAGCGCGTCCCATTGAGCTTAAATGAATGGGGAGATATGAGCCGATATTGCGCTGCATGGTCGTACTACCAGCGCCCTGTACCACATTGAGATAGACCATCATCAACCGATCACGCGTCGCCATAGCCACCGCACTATTGGCATAATCCGCCAGCTCTTCCATATAAGGGGTCGCGAGATTGTTGATGGAGATGTTGGTCATCATGGTATAGCCAAACCCAAGCACGCCGGTTGAGAGCTGATACTTACTGCTCGTAGTAGACTGTTTGAGATAGCCTAATTTGACCAGGGTATAGGTGAGGCGAGTGATGGTACCCTTAGGAATCCCTGTCAGTTGACTCAGCTCTTGATTGCCCAGATAAGGTCGCTTCGGGGTAAAACAGCGCAGTAGCTCAAGACCACGAGCCAACGCGGTGACAAACTGTCTGTCGTTTTTGCCCTGCATCTCTGCAATGGGTTCTAACAGCTCCATATGCATCTCATTATTAGGGTCGTCATTGGCAAGGGTGTCGTTCGTCATAGGCGGTCTATTATCCCCAATTCAGTCCATACAAGCATAGTAAAATTATCACTACCTAGCGCCACTGTGAGCCAGTATTGCTCTATAGAACAAGTATTTAGCAAATACTCATTATAGGCTTTATCACTGACTCACAGTCACATACCAAAGGTAGTTTATCTTGTTCATTATACTATATTACCGTACATTTATATTCTCAGCATAGCATGATATGGGGAGATTGTTTCGCTATGCGGTATGAACGGTCGTAATATAGGGAGTCAACGGCATTATAAAAGATTTTATGAGGCCTCTTGTGGATCATACTGCTTTTCTTTGATAAACAAAGTTGGGATCAGACCACATAAGAAGTAAGCACCTGCCATCAGCAGCAGACCTGCACCGATGGAGTTATGCATGGCCATATAGCCAATAGCAACAGGGGCAATCACAGAACCAAGTCGTCCGATATTAAAGGCACCGCCAATGGCTGTCCCTCGAATAGCTGTTGGGAAGCTCTCGGTCAGATAGGTGGCATTGATGGCATAAGGAATCCCATATAAAAAACCAAAGGTAATCATTAACCAGCCAATATTCTCTGGGGTGTGCGTGTATACCAAAATAGGGATAAACAGTGCAGTACCCATGGTACCAAAGGCAAAGACGATCTTGCGGCCGATTTTATCCGCCATAAATCCTGCCACTACTTTGGCAAACATCATGGTCAAGTAAGTGCCCGCCATATATAGCGCCATCTCTTTAAACTTAATTCCAAGCTCGGTCTCTAAATAAGACGGCAACCAGTTGCTTACCCCAAAATAGCCAAACAGTAACAACCCTGAGCTCATCGACCACAATATAAACATAATGCGATGCTTGGGGTTTTCAAAGATAGCCTTGTAAGGGTTTTCCGCTTTTTTGGTTGTATCTTTTTCGCCGCTTAATTTGCGCGCACGCGCCTCTTTCCAGGATTGTGGCTCAGGTACTAAGAAGTACATGGAGATGGCTAGCAGCAGTGGCAAAAACGTCAATAGATATAAAGTGCGCCAGCCATAGCTAGGGATGATCCATGCTGAAACGCTGGTAATCACCAAAGATCCGAGCGTAAACCCTGTCATGAGTGCGGCAAGTACCGTGGTTCGATGCTTCGTCGGCACCATCTCAGACATCAACGTGTTGGTGGCGATATATAAGCTGCCAAGCCCTAAGCAAGCAATAAATCGTAGTGCCACAAACTGCTCATAGCTCTGCACAAGCCCACTAAAACCAGATAGGATAGAAAACATCCCAGTCGCCAGAACGATCACGCGTACCCGTCCAAAGCGGTCACAGGCCCAGCCGCCAAAAACCCCGCCAATAGCCATGCCAAACAATGACCAGCTGCCCAGCGCGCCAGCTTGTACATTGGTCAATCCAAATTCTTGCTTGAGACTAGAGAGGGTAAAAGCAAGAATACCGATGTCAGCGCCATCACATAGCAATACCAAAAAACAAAAAACAAAGGCCAGCTTCCAAGGCTGTTTTTGGACCGCGCTTGCGCTTGGGTCTGACGTTATAGCGACACTTTTCACAATGTATATCCTTATCGTTGTGAGAATCAAAGTCTGAGTTATAAAAAGAAGGGAACGGCATCAGCATCCTAGCAAATACCGCCTTGTGTTTTGGTGAGTACGCCTGCGAGATATATTACTCGCTGGCTTCTTTGATCATGTTGCGGGCAATGATAACTTGCTGAATTTGGGTCGTACCTTCATACAGACGATAGAGACGCACATCACGATAAAAACGCTCAATACCATAATCTGCGATATAGCCTGCGCCGCCATGGATCTGTACGGCTCTATCCGCCACGCGGCCACACATCTCGGTGGCAAACATTTTGGCGCATGAGGATTCGGTCACGACATCTTTGCCTTCATCACGTAGACGCGCCGCATCTAGTACCATGGATTTGGCGGCATAAATCTCTGCTTTTGAGTCAGCGAGCATGCCTTGAATGAGCTGAAAACTGGCAATAGGCTGCCCAAATTGCTTACGCTCGACGGCATAATGTAATGCATCATTTAGCATGCGAGTGGCGGCGCCAGTACTGGCGGCTGCAATGTGCAAGCGCCCTTTATCAAGAACTTTCATCGCCGTTTTGAACCCAACACCCTCGACACCGCCAATGAGCGCATCGGCTGGTACGACACAGTTGTCAAAGATGACATCGCAGGTATGCGCGCCTTTTTGGCCCATTTTTTTGTCAATTTTGCCCAAAGTAATACCCGGTGTGTCACTCTCCACAATAAATGCCGAAATGCCGCCAGCGCGTTTGTTTTGTGGGTCAGTACGTGCCATGACAGTGAATATACCCGCTTGCGGGGCGTTGGTGATATAGCGCTTGGTACCGTTGATGATATAAGTATCACCATCTCTAACAGCGGTTGTCTTTAGTGAGGCCGCATCTGAGCCTGAGTCAGGCTCGGTCAAGCAAAATGAACCAATGATCTCCCCACTGGCGAGGCGAGGCAGATACTTCTGCTTTTGCGCTTCTGTCCCATCAATCACAAGACCAGAGGAGCCAATACCGTTATTGGTGCCAATCAGTGAGCGAAACGCGGGGGAGGTACGTCCCAGCTCAAATGCCAAGGTCACTTCTTCTTCCATCGTGACACCAAGACCACCGTACTCTTCAGGAATGGTCAGCCCAAATAGCCCAAGCTCGCGCATCTGCTCGATGATCTCTTCTGGTAGGCGATCGTTTTCTGCCACCCAGTGCTCCAGAGGAACGAGTTGGTCATTAACGAAGTTGCGGATGGTATGAGTGATATGGTCGAGGGTTTCTTTATCTCTAATCATATGAGTCTTCCTTGTTGGATAAATGCCTGTTTGATTGATGACTGATAGTCATAATGGTTTTTAACCTGATAGTCATAACGGCTTTTTGACGATGTTAGTCATGTGACGTCCTTGGATGATTAGCATAATCGATGAATAAGTAAATTACAATAGTTTTGGTTTAAAAAACCGCATTGCGGTATTTTTATTATAAATATGATAATTATTCTCTATAATTTTTCTCATTTAACCAATTTTTGCCCTTCACAAACCAAAATAAACAGTATATATTGATATTAAATACCGCATAGCGATATTTTTATTTCAAAATAATCGTTTTAATATGTTTTTGTACTTTATTATGTATTTGTACTTTATATCGGAATGAGGTTTAAGGAGTGGATCATGGAAGAGCAACTCATTATTTGTGAAAAACCAAAAGAGGGCGTGAGTGTCATCACGCTCAATCGACCCAAAGTGCGCAATGCACTAAACAGTGAGCTACGCCAACAAATGGCAGATTTGTTCATTCAGTTAAATGATGATCCACACACCAAGGCGATCGTGCTGACGGGTGGTGATAAGGTGTTTGCCGCTGGTGCCGACATCAATGATTTTTTGACGACTGGCACAGCAGATATGTATTTGCGTCGTAGCGAGCGCTATTGGGATGCCATCACTCATTGCCGCAAGCCCATCATCGCGGCTGTCAATGGTTACGCACTTGGCGGTGGCTGTGAGCTGGCCATGCATGCTGACATCATCATCGCTGGCAAATCTGCCAAATTTGGGCAGCCCGAGATCAAAATAGGACTCATGCCAGGAGCAGGAGGCACGCAGCGTTTGTTTCGTGCCATTGGCAAACACAAAGCCATGAAGATGGTACTGACGGGCGATATGATCAGTGCTGATGAGGCGGACACAATGGGGCTGGTCTCTGAAGTCGTCGACGATGAGGCTGCCATTATGCGTGCCATCGAGATTGCCGAGCAGCTATCAAAGTACTCTCCTATTGCCTTAGCGCAAATCAAGGAGGTGGCAACGCTGGGTGCTGATATGCCTTTAGAAGGCGCGTTAGCACTGGAGCGTAAAGCCTTTCAAATTCTGTTTGATACGCATGACCAAAAAGAAGGCGCCAAAGCTTTTTTGGAAAAGCGCTCAGCCGACTATCAAGGCTATTAAGGGGCAGATGCCGCTTATCTCTTTTGTCCACGCCGACCAACTCTTATCGCAAACTATGTAGAGAAACATTATGACCGTGAATACACTTGCCATTGTTGGCACTGGTATTATGGGTATGGGTATTGCCCAAATTGCTGCCCAAGCTGGTATCCAAGTCCTTTTATATGACGCCAAAGCAGGCGCAGCTGAGCAAGGACGACACTCCTTGCAAGCCATGCTCGAAAAGCTCACCGCTAAAGGCAAATTCAGCGATGACGAGCTACAGGCTATGTTAAGCCGTTTAACCATCGTTCAAGAGTTAAGCCAAATCGCGACCGCTGAGATAGTGGTTGAAGCCATTATCGAAAATCTAGACATCAAAAAACAGCTTTTTGCCCAGTTAGAAAGTGTGGTTACCGCCGATACTATTTTGGCGACCAACACCTCCTCATTATCAGTCACGGCAATTGCTGCTGACTGTGAATATCCAGAGCGCGTGGCAGGGTTTCATTTCTTTAACCCCGTAGCACTGATGAAAATTGTAGAAATTATTCCGGGCCTTTCTACTCAGCAATCAGTTATTGACGCGCTCACTGATTTGGCCAAGCGGATGGGACATCTGGGCGTGGTCGCAAAAGACACACCCGGATTTATCGTCAACCATGGTGGCAGAGCCTATGGCACCGAAGCGTTAAAAATACTGGGTGAAGGCGTCGCAAGTTTTGAGCAAATAGACCGCATTTTACGAGAGGGCGCCGGCTTTCGCATGGGGCCGTTTGAGCTGTTAGATCTGACGGGCATTGATGTGTCACACCCCGTGATGGAGTCAATTTACGACCAGTTTTATCATGAAGCGCGCTATCGCCCGCATCCATTAACTCGTCAAATGCTGGTAGGCAAAAAGCTCGGCCGTAAAGTTGGCGGCGGTTTTTATCAATACGAAAAAGGTCAAAAGATTTCTGTAGATAGCGCTCAGAATCAATCGTCTAAGGCGGCGGCGCTTATAGCTGATGCCACTATTAGCTCAGTTTGGATTGGCGCTGATTTGGCAGAAGATAAGACGCAGCTGGTCGATTACCTAAATGCTCATGACGTCACTATCGATGACAACGACACACCACACCCTGATAGTTTGGTGCTACTCGCCATCTATGGCGAAGATACGACCAATGCCGCGATTCGTTATCAGGTTGATCCCAAGCAAGCCGTTGCCATTGATATGCTCACCGAACTTACAAAGCATCGTACGTTGATGCCAAGCATCGTCACGCAAGAACGATTCGTGGCGCAAGCTTATGCATTATTTGGCAGTAGCACGGGTAATAAAGGCTCAGATAGTCGTGAAGCAGATGCGCAGGAGGCGGGTAGTGCCACGCTGATTGCCGAAAGTACAGGTTTTGTGGCACAGCGGGTGGTCGCCATGGTAATCAATCTCGGCTGTGATATCGCCATGCAAAAAATTGCCACGCCAGAGGATATCGATAATGCCGTCAAGCTTGGGCTGGGGTATCCGTATGGTCCGATCTCTTGGGGCGATCATCTTGGTGCCTCGCGTGTGCTGCTCATTTTAGAGCGTATTTACGCGCTCACAGGCGACCCACGCTATCGCCCAAGCCCTTGGTTACAGCGCCGCGCCAAGCTGGCTGTGTCATTGTTCACTCAGCAGGCCATTTATTAGCACAAACAACAAAATATCGTTATAAAACTATTTATTCAAAGTGAAAAAATACAACAAGGACACGTTATGTTAGATGCCTATATTTATGATGGATTAAGAAGCCCTTTTGGTCGCTATGTCGGTGCATTGGCAACGGTGCGTCCTGATGATCTGGTTGCCACCGTGATAAAAGCGCTGGTCGAAAAACATCAATTGCCGAGCGATGTGTTTGATGAAGTGCTGCTAGGCAGTGCCAACCAAGCGGGTGAGGATTCTCGCAATATCGCGCGCAATGCCGCTCTGTTAGCAGGATTGGATGTCACCACGCCGGGTCAGACCGTCAACCGCTTATGTGCGTCAGGTCTGTCTACCGTGGTCGATGCTGCGCACAGTATTACGTGTCATGAAGGGGATATTATTTTGGCGGGTGGGGTCGAGTCGATGACGCGTGCGCCTTTTGTCTTTGCCAAGACAGAAAAGCCGTTTAGCCGTGACTTTAAAGTATTTGATACGACCATCGGTAGCCGTTTTCCTAACCCAAAGATTATTGAGCAGTTCGGTAGCGATACCATGCCGCAGACGGGTGACAATGTTGCTCATAAATATGGCATCACGCGCGAGGAAGCCGATAAGTTTGCCGCCGCATCGCAATCCAAATATCAAGCTGCCAAGCAAGCAGGATTCTTTGACGATGAGATAACGCCTATCACCGTCCCACAAGGTAAAAAGTTGCCCGAAAAAGTCGTTACCGATGATGAGCATCCTCGTGCCAGCTCCGATATTGCAGCGCTACAAAAGCTTAAACCTTTAAATGAAAATGGCATAGTTACGGCAGGTAATGCCTCCGGTATCAATGATGGTGCTGCTGCGCTTATCATCGGCTCAAAACAAGCAGAAGAGAAGCTAGGCTTTAAGCCCATTGCCAAAATCTTATCATCAGGTGCGATGGGGGTTGAGCCTAACATCATGGGCGTGGGTCCTGTTGAAGCGATTAAGCTGGCATTAAAGCGTGCAAATTTAACGCTAGATGACATGTCTGTCATTGAGATTAATGAAGCTTTTGCCTCACAGGTACTGGGTTGTCTAAAAGGGTTGGATATTGATTTTGATGATAAGCGCGTCAATCCTAATGGCGGCGCCATCGCGGTCGGGCATCCGCTGGGCGCATCTGGTGCACGAATCGCTTTGAGTACCGCTCGAGAATTACAACGTACGGGCGGCAAATATGCAGTGGTTAGCCTATGCATTGGCATCGGGCAAGGGCTTGCCATGGTGATAGAGCGCGTCTGATATTAAAAGCACGCGCCACATTACTGATTATCAAGAACAGTTTATTATCAAGGATGACACTATGACAACCATACTCAATCAACATGACAACTACCATCAGGCCGAAGAAGCGTATGGGTTTCCGTTAATTATTAAGCAGCTACTCAACCGTGCCAAAATCGCTTCCACCAACCAAACCATTAGCTATGCGGACAAAGTGACTTATACTTATGCTGAGTTTTTTAAGCGTATCAATCGCTTGGCCAATGTCTTAAAAAACATGGGTTTGCAGGCAGGTGATGTGGTCGCGGTCATGGATTGGGACAGTCATCGTTACCTTGAGGCATACTTTGCCGTGCCGATGTCGGGCATGATTTTACAAACGGTCAATGTGCGCTTATCTGAAGATAAAGTGCTGTACACCGTCAACCATGCTGCACCCAAAGCACTGCTGTTAAATGCTGAATTTGCGCCGATGATCAAAGATTATCGTGACGATGCACCGTCTATTGAGCATGTCATCTGGGCAGACGATGCAGAGGATGACAATGCAAGTAGTGAGAAAGCTGAGCTGCCTGACTATGTTGACGGTGAATATGAGGCGCTATTAGCAGCTGCTAGTGACGAGTTTGACTTCCCAGATTTTGATGAAAACACCATCGCGACCACCTTTTATACCAGTGGGACGACAGGCGATCCAAAAGGAGTTTTCTTTACCCATCGCCAGATCGTACTACAGACGATGGCAAGCACTTTGGCATCAGCGCTCAATGCCGAAGGTCAAGGCGCGCGCTACGACGATGTCTATATGCCAATGACGCCTTTATTCCATGTTCATGCGTGGTGCTGGCCATATGGCGCAACAATGATAGGGCTAAACCAAGTATATCCGGGGCGCTATCTAGCTCCAAAGCTTGTCGATTTGATTGAGCAGCATAAAGTCACGCTATCGCATGGCGTCCCCGCCATATTGCAGATGCTCCTCAAAGAAATGGCCGCGCGCGGTCGTAAGTTTGAGAATCTCAAACTACTGCTAGGGGGCTCAAAGCTCAATGAGGGCTTAGCTAAAGCCGCTATCGAGTGCGGTATTGAGTTTATGTCAGGGTTTGGGATGTCAGAGTCCTGCCCTGTGCTGTCTCGAGCGGTATTCGATGACAAAACCGAGTCAATGACCCTAGAGGACAATCTCAATTATCGCTGTCTGTCAGGCTCGCCCATCATGCTGGTATCGATGGAAATTTGGGACGAAAATGGTCAACCCCAACCGATGGATGGTGAGTCGACAGGCGAGCTTGTGATACGAGCGCCGTGGCTAACGCAAAGCTACTTTAAAAATCCCGATGCAGGCAATGCGTTATGGAAAGGCGGCTGGATGCATACGCAAGACATTGCCTGCATAAGCGCCGATGGTACGCTGAGCATCACCGATAGACTAAAAGACGTTATCAAGTCTGGTGGCGAATGGGTGTCCTCGCTTGAGGTTGAGACGATTCTATCCTTTCACCCAAGCGTTGCTGATATCGCGGTAATTGGTGTCCCAGATACGCGCTGGGGCGAGCGCCCTCTTGCATTGGTCGTGCTAAAACCAGACTATGCCGATACAACGTCGACAGATATTTTGGCACTGGGTCATCAAGCGGTTGAGAGAGGTCATTTGCCAAAATATGGCGTCCCAAGTGAAGTGAGGTTCTTATCCGAGATGCCAAAAACCAGCGTCGGTAAACTCGATAAAAAACGCATGCGCTCGATGTATTCAGAAAACCTCATCTAGCCAAATAGACCTGTCACCATCACAGCGAGTTTACTAACAGAAAAGACGTATATAAACCCTAGTATCTGCATAAATGCTAGGGATGGAGGAGGTGTGTGTCATGAGTACCCTGAGTCACACGCATCATCTATATAACAAAACCTACCTAATAAAAAGAGACAAGCTATGGAAGCGGTTCCTACATTTCCAGAAATACAAGAAGCTGTCACCAGTGATGACAGTCATCCATTACACGACTTTACGGTGATCTACCCTCAACAAGTGGAATGGGGTGATATGGATACCTTTGGTCATGTCAACAATGTGGTCTATTACGAATACTCTCAAAATGCTCGTATTTACTACAACAGGCGGCTTGGTTTATTTAATGAAAAAACGTTTTCGGTGATGGCGGCCTCGTCATGTCGATACCTTACTCCAGTTGCTTATCCTGATACGTTGTGGATCGGCGTCAAGGTCAAAAAAATCGGCAACTCAAGTCTGGTGCACGAATACACCTATTATAGTACCGCACTAAAAAAAGTCGTTGCAATCGGTGAGTCGGTTTTGGTCTATCTCGATAAATTGAGCGGACAAAAAAAGCCAATCGATGAGACGCAAAAAGAAGCCATTGCAGCATTAGAGAGTATCGACCAAGAAGCATAACACCCAATAGAACATCAATTCGTTACTGACTCTTTGATGAGACAGCAGGTAATAGGTAGGAGGCAATTTATAAAAAACGCATTCATGGTTATGAAGTAAAGAGCGCGTAATCGCCATTGGCATTGATAAGGATATCAACATATAACAGGGAAGAGAGGAATGATGCTTTATACAAAAAGGCTATCTATAGGATTGGCTATGGTAGCAACCTGCGCATCTGCGCAAGCGATCGATATTGTGACAACGGGCGATACAACATTGAGTATCGGGGGTTATATCAAAGCAGAAGGGGCATTTAATTCGCCTGATGAGGGAGATTCAGAATTTAAAGGAAACTTACGCCAGTCACGTATTAATATGAAGACGACCAAGTCTGTGGAG
>NZ_DDNS01000041.1:44151-45044 GCF_002341255.1 Psychrobacter sp. UBA2514 | reverse complement strand
ATTTGGGTCTCAGTCATTCGTTTGCTCATATCAAAACTCCTGCTGGTATTTTAGCAGTTAGTTTCTACTTTTAAGTGTTATTATTTTTTGGGGTGATTACCATTTAACGTCAAAAAAGTAGTTTCTAGGCTCTAAAATATAATCATTATTAATTAGTATGATTTTTCCTACCCAGTGGTCGTTATTTCTCCTTGAATGGTCGAGTAGAAACGTGATCTGACCCCGTATATAGAATATAATAACAGTCACTACGGAAATTTGTTTACGATTACGCTATAGTTCCTGTACCTAAAAATACATTTAATTATTCGTATTCAATTATCATAATTCCTTAAGTGTAAGTAAGCATATTTAAGTTATACTAATGTTTATATAGTCAATTCAGCTTAACATAATTTGATATTGCTCGATTGTGCAAGTGTCTCTAATCGAGAATTATCTCAACACAAAAAAATAGGAAAAAGTATGTCAAATATCAATGAGTCTTTACAAGAGTTAATGGATCTTGATGGTGCGATGGGTGCCTGCATTGTGGATTATATGTCAGGTATGGTGTTAGGCACGATTGGTGGCGGTGTCGATCTTGAGCTAGCTGCTGCCGGTAACTCACAAGTTGTAAAGGCAAAAGTAGCAACGATGAAATCACTCGACATCAAAGGTGAAATCGAAGATATGTTGATCACACTAGAGTCTCAGCTACACATCATTCGTCCGACAGCCAGTCATGAAGATTTATTTATCTACTTAGTACTTGATAAATCAAAAGCGAACCTTGCATTGGCACGCCGTAAAGTACAGTCAATCGAAAGCAAACTAGAAATATAATTTGGCCAAAATCAATTGAGCCAGTCACTATAGTGAAACCATTATAAAATGGTATAGCAAGATTAAAC
>NZ_DDNS01000041.1:42007-43943 GCF_002341255.1 Psychrobacter sp. UBA2514 | reverse complement strand
TGAGGTTCTACTATAGTTTATTGATTCTGCCTTATTACATCTGATGTATTACCTAGGATACACAATAAGGTCAAATTCGTTATATACAGTATGTATATAACGAATTATTAATTTATATATAATTATAAGAACTTAATTAAGTTTTAGATGTTCTATCAAATGGTGGCAAAATGAAATGTATTGCATACGTCAGCAGAGTGCCTCTTAAAGATCGCAGTATTCGTATGCCTAGTGGGTTATCAGACATCATTAGCGTCTCTAGTAAGCATAATCCACAGTCACACATCACAGGCATCATATCCTATCGTGAAGGGCAGTATCTTCAGGTGCTGGAAGGTCCTGATATTGAAGTAGATAGACTGATGGCTAAGATATCATCTGATACTAGGCATGAAAATATCTGGGTTTTTCTGAATAAAAGTGTAACTGAACGTAGCTTTCGTAATTGGGGCATCAGCGTGTTCGATTTTGTGGATCAAGGCGCTTTTTTTGATGATTTTATTGAAAAAAATAGCGTTGTCTTAAACAGTTTCGATGAGCAGCAAACAAAACGTATTCAGCCATTTTTTGATATACACAAGTCTAATACCGCCTCCCAAAAGGATTATAAAGGTAAAAGTCTTAAATTATTGGCTTGGCCTGACCTAAATCATGTCAGTAATCCTCAAATGATTATGGATTTATGTGTCAAACTGACAAAAAAACCTTATCCGTTTGATACATTGGTCGCTAGTGGTGAGTTTGGTTCGTCTCCTCAAGTCACAGAAATAATCAATGGGTTTGATCAATCAGGTATACTGAGCGTGACAGAGACACAGCCGTTAGACGAGCCAAAGGTTAATGAAAAAAAGCCTAATAAGTTTTATGGCGCGATCAAGAAATTCTTAGGAATGAGGTAAAAAATTGAATTATCAGAAGTTAGCTATCATTGGTGAAGTAGGTGCTGGAAAAACTCGAATGGTTAAGACGTTGAGTGAAATCAGCCCTTTTGAAACAGAGGCAAGATCGAGTATCGATATTGGTAAAGAGTACACGACTGTCGGTATTGATTATGGCAGAATTACTTTATCTGATGATATGGCACTAGGTATCTATGGAGTTCCAGGTCAAGAGCGTTTTTCTTTTTTGTGGGAATTTGTCAACCACTCTTTGTGGGGTTTGCTCATCTTAATCAAGCATGGCGAGACGCCTGATTATGCAAATTTAGATAAACTGCTACACTTTTTTGCACCAGCAAAAAAGCAGACGACCTGTATCGTTGGTATTACTCACTGCGAAGATGCCGATAAACAAAGCGTGGCTGTGCTCGGACAAGAGATCAGAGTCATGCTGATGGAACACGATATAGTCGCGCCTGTGATCAATGTAGATCCAAGAAACAAAGAGTCCGCTGTGTCTCTATTATCATTATTTAATACCCTGAACAATCAAGGTTGATGTTAGATATGACTACACAAAACGAAAAATCACCTGCAAAAATAGCACTTTTGGGTCACATGAAAGCGTTGTGTGAGGCCAATAGAGAAATCGTATTGGTCAGCTTATGCACCACAGATGGTTTTCCTATTAGCTGCTTCTCGATCAAAGAGTTGAGCAACCAATCTGACAAGTTTGCGGCGATGAGCAGTACGTTATCAGCGCTCAGCGACTCATCAGCTGCCCAGATGAAACAAGGTAAGTGCGATATCACAATCGTTGAAGCCACGTCTGGCAATATGCTATTTGTCAAAACAGACTATATCGGCAAACCATGTGTATTGACCGTTGTGGCACAAGACAAGATGGCATTAGCAGAAGCAAGATATAAGACTAAGAAGCTGATTGGTGAAATCTCATCTATTACCGAGTAACGTGAAATTATTGCTAGTAGATCGCTTCTTAGATTAGAGTAGCTGCAACGCTATACTTTGTAAAAGATTAGGGCGTGTTGAACATT
>NZ_DDNS01000041.1:34126-41843 GCF_002341255.1 Psychrobacter sp. UBA2514 | reverse complement strand
GTCGAATGTTCAACACGCCCTAACCTTGCTTAATCAAATCTTATCAAAAATCATCCCAATACGGATGATCACCAAAGCGCTCAGCAATGAAGTCAATCAAATAACGACAACGCTGCGATAAAAACCGATTTTTTGGATAGACGGCATAAGCGTTTAGTATTGGCAATTGATACTGCTGCAAAATCGGTACAAGCTCGCCACGTGCCAGCTTTTTATAAGCGATGAAAGTTGGAATGACGGTAATGCCATGTCCTTTTACTGCCAAATCCGTTAAAAACTCACCATTGGTGGCTTTAATTTTGGCGTTCATCGCGTGATAATGTTTTTTTCCTTGGGCGTCAATCAGCTCTATATTGTTTGTTTGACCAAGACTGTATTGCAAAAACTCATGCTCCTCCAAATCTTCTAATGTATCAGGTGTGCCCATTTTTTTTAAATAGTCGGGGCTGGCGCAGATGACGCAACGAATCCGTGCCAGCGGCTTTGCTTGATAACTAGAATCTCGTAGCTCTCTGATTCGAATAGCCAGCTCATATCCTTCTTCAATCAGATCAACATGCCGATCAGAAAAATCCAATTCAAACTTCAGGTTTGGATGCTGATTGGCGTATTCATCAATCACATCAGTCAGATGCATAAGACCAAACGATAATGGCGCGGTCATCTTTAGCGTACCCCCAATGCGCGTTGGCGTATCATTGGTAGTCTCGTTCAAGGCATCAACCGCGTTTAAGATACTGTTGACCTGCTGATAATACTGCTCACCTGCTTGTGTCAAGTGAGAGTGGCGCGTCGTACGGCTGATCAACTGAGTGCCTAGGCGTGCCTCCAAGTCTTTTAGGCGGCGGCTGACGGCTGACTTTGCAATATTTAATTGTTCGGCGGCTTTAGTGATGCTGCCTGCCTCGACAATGCGTACAAACATTGCCATGTCTTCTAACTGTCCCATTATCGATGCCTCATTATTGTTCTAATAAAAAGAATAGTTATTTGCACTTATGTCTGTTTATCTCTATATAGTCAACAATTATAATAGATACATTGTTCAATCACGTGAATTAATAACAAATATATAGATAATAAACGTATGGACAGTTAAGGATAAATAATGAAAACGATCTATCATGCAGCAGACTCCCGCGGCGATGCCAATCACGGCTGGCTAAAAAGCCGTCATACCTTTAGTTTTGCCAATTACTATAATCCTGAGCGTATGGGCTTCGGGGTGTTACGTGTCATCAATGATGATTTTGTCATTGGTGGTCAAGGGTTCGGCAAGCACTCGCACCGTGATATGGAAATTATCAGCATTCCTCTAGCTGGCAAACTTGCGCATGGCGATAGCATCGGTAATGAGGGCATGATTGAGACGGGTGAGATCCAAGTCATGTCAGCGGGCACAGGCATCACTCATAGTGAAATGAATGGCAGTCGTGAAGAAGCTGTGAGATTTTTACAGATCTGGGTCATGCCAAATAAAATGAGTGTTGCTCCTCGCTATCAGCAAGTGCACATGGGAACCATCATGACGCCCAATGAATTCAATCAGGTTCTATCACCAAATGCAGATGATGCAGGGGTTTGGATTCATCAAGATGCTTGGTTCAGTATGGGAGAGTTTGATGAAGGCGTGACGCAGACCTACCAACTAAACAATCCTAATAATGGTGTTTATATTTTTGTGATTGCAGGAACAGTCGTGATAGACGGTAACATTTTGTCTACTCGAGATGGCCTTGGGGTTTGGGATACTAAGGACGTCACTATGGAAGTGAAAGAGGCGGCAACAGTATTAGTGATGGAAGTGCCGCTTTCTATGTAGATCACGGATGAGCGCCGTAGCATCGTTCGTTCGCTCGACTAACCGCATACAGATCAAGAGGTGCCACATGACGATTAGAACTCTAGAGCCACGATCAACGGAGGTTGGTGGTGTTCCTATCGCACGGCTATTACCCAATAAAGGCAAACAACCGATTGGCGCATGGTGCTTTTTGGATCACGCAGGGCCAGCTGAGTTTACTCAAGATGATTTAGGGGTTCAAGTTGGTCGCCACCCCCATACCAATCTACAGACGTTTAGCTGGATGATTGATGGTGAGATTTTACATAAGGACAGCTTGGGTAGCGAGCAAGTCATTGCCAAAAACCAAGTCAACCTCATGACCGCAGGTACTGGGCTGATGCAAGGTATTAGCCACACAGAACAAAGCGTTTTTTTGGACAATGCTGACTCAGATGTTGCTCACTCAAGCGTCGCTGCACGTAGTATCAATATGATACAGCTATGGATAGCTTTACCCACTGACCAGCAGATTGAACGCAGTTTTCATCATTACCCAGAGCTGCCAGCATGGACTGAGGGCAACGTCGAGCTGATTCTGACCACGGGTAGTTATCAATCAGCATCTGGTGAGCACCATCAAGCGCCAACGTTGCAGTACTCAAAGATAGTTGGTATCGATGTACATTTTTTAGAAGATGGAGACGTCACGCTGAATTTGGAGGCGAGCTTTGAGTACGGTATTTTAGTGGTTGTCGGTGCGCTAGAGTCTGAAGGTCAAGTATACAAGAAAGACCAGTTATTACGTTTTCATCGTACAGACGTTTCTAACGATACAACGATAACGCTGGTCGCAAACAAGGGCACACGTTTGATGTTCATTGGTGGGGAGCCTCTAAGCAACCAAGTATTACTGTGGTGGAATTTTGTCGCTGACAACAAAGAGGAGCTCAAGCAATCGGTCATTGATTGGAACAATGGTCATGAGCGTTTTGGTGAAGTGGATTCTAATATGCAGCGTCTGGTGGCACCAGAACTACCCAAAGGCTTCAAAGGCTAATTATCAACACGAAAAATTTATTAATCTATTTTTCAAAGGTAATCATCATCGTTAAGTTTTTTTACAAAAAATACATGGGGTTTCAGGTAAATTGTTCCGATAATAGCCCACATAAATAAACTGTTTTATAACGACTTGTTGATCACAAGATCGACAAGGTCTATCAACCCAGAGCAAATCATTCCTACAACAATATGGAGAAGTACCATGTCAGAACTAAAAGGCTTACAGCAATTAGCAGAAAAGCGCCGTTCTATCTACGCACTTAGCGACCAACTGCCAGTATCGAATGATGAAGTCGTCAAGGTAGTTGAGCATGCAATATTGCATACGCCATCATCATTCAACTCACAATCCACACGTGTCGTTGTATTGTTCGGTGATGAGCACCGCAAACTGTGGGATATGACTGAAGAGACCTTACGCGTCATCGTCGGTGACGAAGAAGCGTTTAAATCTACTAAAGACAAAATTGCTGGGTTTAGAGCGGGTGCTGGCACCGTACTATTCTTTGAAGACCAAGCAGTGATAAGAGGCATGCAAGAAGCGGCGCCTTTATATGCTGATAATTTCCCAATTTGGGCAACTCAGACCAACGCGATGCATCAGTACGTCATCTGGACGGCGCTAGCAAGCATTGATGTCGGTGCAAACTTGCAGCATTACAATCCAGTGATCGATCAAAAAGTCGCGAGCACTTGGAACATCGATGCAGATTGGGAACTAAAAGCGCAACTGGTATTTGGTAAGATTGAGCAGCCAGCAGGTGATAAAGAATTCAAGCCACTTGATGAGCGTATGAAAGTGTTTGGTGCTTAAGATAAGTAGCCTATTGCTTTATTTTAGGAAGTATCCTAAATAAAATATATGCCACATAAAAAACGCCACCCAAGCATCGGGTGGCGTTTTTTTATGAATAAAGGGTAAAGACAGCAAAGCTACATTGGATATTTGCAGAACTGATGCGACAATTTAATGATTATTTACGTTGCATCAAACTGTTGGCGACCCATGCTGGACCGATTAATAAAAACTGTAAATCTTTAAAAAACGAGGGTTTTTTGCCTTCGATTTTATGACCAATAAACTGACCAATCCAAGCAACAACAAATACTGCCGCCCACGCTTTGAATCCCCATGGCATAGCCGCCATAACCGACAGACAAATCAGAATAAACAGCCCCATTGCCAAAAATAGCGGGGTCGATAAGCGTATATAAAATAATAAGACTAATGCGCTCAGTACGAGAGTAAACCATACAGACAGCGACATTCCCATCCCCAACAAACTCACAAAAATCGTCGGCACACATAGCCAATGGATTTTCTTATTAATCAGGTTTTGGTGACTGACCGCATACTCACTGAGCCACTGCTCAAGCGTGCGTTTGGACATTTTGGGTTGACGAGACATACTAACCTCCTTGTTAGTAAATGAAATAAGACGCTGACATGCGCTATCAATTTAAATATTAACATGCGCAATTAGTACCAGTTGTAGCACTAATTGCGCGTGTCCACCATGTTATCTGTTAGACGGCACAGTCAATTTCGCTCGTATTGCCAATGCGATATTGGTAAGACTTATCTCAATATCTCAAACGCTTTTTTCTACAGATGTTGCTATTAACCTCGTTCGCTGCGATGCCACTCATAGAGACCGACAAAGGCGTTTACCTGATACACCATCGTCTGAATCGCAAAAATATAGTTGCCAGACATGAGATTGACGATCAGCCAGACAAAGTTGACGATGATCCATAACCACCAGTTAAAGGAATAACGCAGGATCATGGCAGCTTGCGCGGTAATAGACAGCACAAAGGCAATGACGTTGATCCAAAAGAAAGAGATGAATCCCAAAAACAGACTATTATCATCCTCGACGACCGCATAACCGTAGCTCGCCAGTAGATCATTGACGGTTGGGAAAAGGGCAAGACCGATGATGATAAATGCGGCAGTGATCAACCACACCGCTTTACTCGCTGATTTTGGTATCATGTCGCCATCAGGGTCGGTGTGCTTTGACCAATAAAAAATGCCATAGACATGAGTGAAAAAGTTAAATAGGGGCGCGAGCATCAGACCCACGGCGCCAGATGTAGCCTGTACAATGACTTCTCCTGCGGTTGCGCCCATACCAAAACCATTGCCCATGACGTTTTTTCGAAAAGATAGTGACACCACACAAATCAGACCAATAAACGAGACAGCCAAGTAAAACCAATCAAGCGTGGTATGGTCGGTTGTGAGCCAAAAACCTGCGGATAAGGCAATCACACCGCAAATAAACCAAACGATAATCCATTGCATCGACCATTTTCCGGTGATGTTATCCAGCAGCTGAATACGCATAAATTTTTCCTCTAAAATTGATACTGATTTTAATATAGTGCTAACGACAACATAATGTTAACTGCAACGCGCTAGCTGAATAAATGATGATAAATAGGGCACTCTTTGATGCCTCTTATAATGTTTTGCCATAGATATGCTGATCGATAAATTGCAGTACTTGCTGATAACGAGCATCGTAATCGGGCTGGTCAATCATATACGGCGCGATATCGTGACGAGCAAAAATATCTAGCAAGCGCTGCTCGAACCGTCCACGTGCTTCAGGCGTACCTAAAGAGCGCATGCCGTCATCAACCCATGGCGTATTGTTATCGAGCATGATGGTGTGGTCTAAGCGAAACTCATCAACGCAAGCAGCGACAAAAGGATGCGTGCGACCTTCGTACTCTTCACAAAACGCTTGTGTGGTCACAAAATCCGTATCAACGATCGTAACCGGAGCCGTTGCATTGGCTTTAGCATCGCGTATCGCTTGCGCATGATCCAGACAAATAGGGGCGTAATCGCTGTACTGTAGCCCAACTTCGCTACCGCCCAAATCTGTGCCCACATACAGACGGCCCATCTCCAGCGCAAAGCTGGCACCATAGTAATTAGCCAGCTTATGCACCAGTGTTGTCTTGCCAGAGCTTTCGCCGCCGACGATCGCAACGGTCTTGGTATAGTTAGCGCGTGCCTCTGGATGGATTGCTGACCAATGGGCGACTGGGTCGCGAGCAATGGCGTACGAGTCGAACTCAGGCTGTAGCGTAGTAGTGACCACTTGTAGGATAAGTTGCTCTTGTACATCACTCTGCGTCAGTGGGTGGTTCTCCGCCATAAACAATGCTGTCTCTGCAGGGAGTGCTAATGCCTTTATCAAGCGCTGCAATTTAGCATTACTAGTCGCCACATCGATCCTGACATTTTCGCTACTATCATAAAGATGCTCATGAAGCGGTAACTCGATCTCATCAGTAGTATGAATATGAATAAATGGCAAATCCGCACAGGCCATCTGTAGCCAACGCGCTTTGTCTTGTAAGGTGATCGTAAAATCTGGATGCGGTGATGGATGCGTTATAATGACGATATGCAGGGTCTTTGCTTGTCCTGCTGCTTCTAATATGCTGCGCATTTGCCCCAAATGTAAGGGCTCAAAGTGTCCAATCATCAATCCGTTGTCGTACATAGCCATCCTTATTCTGTTTTGGGCTTATATTTGTTTCAGATTTAAGGATAAATTCTCTAAAACCTGAGTTACTTATGAGCATGGTATAAAGGTTTTGGAGGATTTACAGGTAGGTTATTGTAAATCTGACTTATATTTGACTCTTACGCAGATTATTATGTTTTTCATCAGCGGTTTTTGTGTGAATCTAAAAATAAAAAGCGAGTGATGATTTTTTGACAATTGAAGATTTGAGCATTTATTACCACTATCAAGTTGCTATCAAAACACCACTTATCTCTTTGATTCATTTAAAAAATAATGAACTGTGTAAATAGCTAAAGCAAGGTTTTAGCAACAAAGTAAATTCTGAAACATTTTGAAATAACTATTTAAAATCAGGGGCTTGCGTGGTGATATGACAGGTTAGGGCAAGCTTACGTATCATAAACTCACAAAGTACGTCTATACCTTCAACAGATAAATTCTCAAGAATTGATATACTTATTTATAAGTTGGCAAGGCAAGGTAGCCTTGAGACTAAAAAAGCAAGAAAAAATAAAAAATACATTATAAAAATAGATAACAGAGAGGTATTTAGTTTGGCTAAGTTAGCAAAATTACATCGCTCACAAAATAATCGCATGATAGCGGGCGTGATGGGCGGTATTGCAGAATATGTCGGCTGGTCACCTACGTGGGTCAGATTACTATTTGTAATTGTCTCGTCGCTAAGCGCTGCTGTACCGGGTATTTTGATCTATATCGTATTATGGATAGTCATGCCAAAAGCCAATAGCGATTCCTATCAGTAACCAAGCTTGATATTTAGGCATTAATACCCGTTAAAAGAAATAAATCTGTACCACAAGCAGTTGTCCAACAAGCAGTCTCCAAAAATAAAAAGCCTGAATCATCAGGATGCCCAAGATACAATTTTCCTCCTGCCCGAATGCTCACGCATTTGGGTATTTTTTTGTTTTCAATATTAGTCGCCGGTCAGGCGTTTTTTATGATGGTTCGGTCGTAAATCAGGGATATAGTCGCGTGTTTTTATCGACAACGCAAATTTAGTTAACGTAAATATGGATAAAATAGTCAATTTTTAGTAAGGTGAGCAGGCAAATAGCGTCGTTGCCAAATAGGTGATGAGTGCTATCAGAGATTTATTTAATCATACCCATTTCACAGTGACTTACTATGAAAACCCAAACTATGACATCTGAAGCGACAACCCCGATGACACAAGACCAAACTCCTCAACCGATGACTTTTCAGGACTTAATCCTAACCTTACAGAATTATTGGGCTGACAAAGGCTGCGTGGTATTGCAACCTTACGATATGGAAGTCGGCGCGGGCA
>NZ_DDNS01000041.1:33734-34009 GCF_002341255.1 Psychrobacter sp. UBA2514 | reverse complement strand
GATATGGAAGTCGGCGCGGGCACGTTTCATACCGCCACGTTTTTGCGCTCGTTAGGTCCTGAGCGTTGGAACGCTGCGTATGTACAGCCATCGCGTCGCCCGACTGATGGTCGCTACGGTGACAATCCAAACCGCTTGCAACACTACTATCAGTTCCAAGTCGTACTAAAGCCGAACCCACCTAACATTCAAGAGCTATATCTGGACTCGCTACGCGCTATTGGTATCGATCCATTGGTGCATGATGTACGTTTTGTGGAAGACAACTGGGAATC
>NZ_DDNS01000041.1:11225-33569 GCF_002341255.1 Psychrobacter sp. UBA2514 | reverse complement strand
ACCCAGTTTACCTATTTCCAGCAAGTCGGCGGTATTGAGTGCTTCCCAGTAACAGGCGAGATCACTTACGGTCTTGAGCGCTTGGCGATGTATGTGCAAGGCGTTGATAGCGTCTATGACTTGGTCTGGGCAGATGGCGAGTTTGGCCGCGTCACCTATGGCGATGTGTTCCATCAAAACGAAGTCGAGCAGTCGACCTATAACTTTGAGCACGCTGATGTGCCAATGATGGGTGAGATGTTTGATTTTTATGAGCAGCAGGCCGATAAGTTGGTTGAAGCAGGCCTGCCATTGCCAGCCTATGAGATGGTGTTAAAAGCCTCTCATGCGTTTAATTTACTTGATGCCCGCGGTGCGATTTCGGTCACTGAGCGTCAACGCTTTATCCTGCGTGTACGTACACTGGCGCGTAAGGTTGCGTTTGGTTATGTCGAAGCTCGTGCCAAACTTGGCTTCCCATTGGCTGATGAGGCGCACCGCGCCGAAGCTCTTGAGAAGTATTTGCCAAAAGAAGACGCGGCAACAGACAGCTTAGCCAAAGAAACCACTGACAACAATCAACCGACGAACAAGCAATAGGAGCATCCCATGAGTACTATTCTATTTGAACTGGGGTGTGAAGAGCTACCTCCAAAAAGCCTAAAACCATTGCGTGATGCGCTGCAAACTAGTGTCACTGAGCAATTATCTGCAGCTGAGATCACCTTTGATAGCATTAAAGCCTTTGCCGCACCGCGTCGTTTAGCGATTCAAATTGAAGGCATTAGCGATAAGCAGCCTGACCGCACTGAGCAAAAACGCGGACCAGCTATCAAAGCGGCATTTGATAGCGATGGCAATCCAACCCGCGCGGCGATGGGTTTTGCTAAAGGCTTAGGTATCGAAGCGAGTGAGCTTACGACCATTAACACCGATAAAGGTGACTATGTCGGCTTTGAGCAAACGATCAGTGGTCAAGCGACTACCGAGCTACTGCCAGCTATTTTTCAAACAGCGTTAGATAGCCTACCGATTGCCAAACGTATGCGCTCAGGCGCAAGTCGCAACGAGTTTGTCCGTCCCGTACAGTGGGTAGTATTGATGCAGGATGACACTGTTATTGATGCCACTATCCAAGGGCATCAGACAGGCTCGCAAACTCGTGGGCACCGTTTCCAAAGCCCTGACTACCATGATATTGCTCATGCCAATGACTATGAGCAACTGTTAGATGGTCTAAAAGTCGTGGCAGATTTTGATAAACGCCAAATGCTGATCAAAAACCAAGTCAAAGCATTGGCAGATGAAGTTAATTCTGATGCTATCGTACCGCAGGATTTGTTGGACGAAGTTACCGCATTGGTTGATTTCCCCATTGCGCTACGAGCAAGCTTTGAAGCGCGCTTTTTACAAGTGCCACAAGAAGCGCTTATCTCGACCATGCAAGCGGATCAAAAGTATTTTTGCTTGACGGATAAAACGGGCAAATTGCAGCCGTACTTTATCTTTATCACCAATATTGAGTCTAAAGACCCCAATCAGATTATTGAAGGTAATGAAAAAGTCGTGCGTCCACGTTTGGCTGATGCCGAGTTTTTCTTCTTACAAGATCAAAAGCAGCCGTTATTTGCACTCACAGAGAGCCTAAAAACTCGTGTATTCCAAGACAAATTGGGTACGATTTGGGAGAAGTCTGAGCGTATTGCTAAACTGGCAGCGTTTATTGCTACCCTAATGCAGCAGCAAGGCCACGATATCAACGTCGATGACACTGTACGTGCGGGTATTTTATCCAAAGCAGATTTGGCCAGCTCGCTTGTCGGTGAGTATCCTGAATTGCAAGGTATCGCGGGTACGTATTATGCACGTTTGAATGAGGAACCTGAGGCAGTTGCAGCAAGCTTAGAAGAGCAATACCTGCCCAAGTTCAGTGGTGATGTATTACCGCAAACACCAGTTGGTATTTGCTTAGCGTTAGCTGATCGCCTAGATACGCTCGTTGGTATTTTTGCGATTGACCAAGCACCGACGGGTTCAAAAGACCCGTTTAGCCTACGTCGTTCTGCCATTGGTATTTTGCGTATTTTGATCGAAAAGCAGCTACCAATTAATCTTGTCGCATTGGTTGAGCAAGCTATTAAAGGCTATAGCGATGCTGAAGGTAGCAAAATTGCCAAAATGGGTGACACCTTTACCCAAGTGATGGCGTTCTTAAACTCGCGCTATCGTGCGATGTATACCGAGCAGGGTGTCAGCGTCGATACGATTCAGGCGGTACAAGCGATTAACCCGCATATGCCGCTTGATTTTGATCAGCGTATTCGCGCCGTACAAGCATTTAGCGAGCTGTCACAAGCGTCGATGTTGGCTGATTCAAACAAGCGTGTTGCCAATATATTGGCCAAGTCAGAAGTGAGCGTTGCTGATACGGTTGATGAGACGCTACTATCTGAGACTGCTGAGCAAAATTTATATGCAAATGTGCAGCAAGCACAGACAGTGGTACAGCCACTACTTGAGCAAGCGGACTATACGCAAGTATTGCAAACGCTGGCGAGCTTAGATGAGCCATTGACACAGTTCTTTGATAACGTGATGGTCAACAGCGACGATGCGGCGCTCAAAAATAACCGCTTAGCCCTGCTCAAGCAGGTACGCGCCTTGTTCTTGACTGTGGCTGATATCAGCGAGCTACAGCTATAACTGCTAGCCTTTAATCTTAGGTTTTGATACAAAAACTGGCTCACTGTGGCCAGTTTTTTGTTGCTATAGCACTTGGCTATTTGTCAGTGCCATGAATGACAACCCAGCATCATTGACAATTAACCGTAAAGGCATTGTGCCATTACCATTATTGACGGTAAAATTTAGGCATTCGAGCGTCTTGGATCATGGTAAGTGTCATCACTCTTGTTATTCATTACGTTTATTGGTCGTTGAAGGAGCGCTGCCGTGTTTGCCGTTATTATTGTCATTCTTATTATCTGGGCTTCCATGTGGGCTTTTTACAAGTTTATGTACCCACGTCCACCCAAAAGCATGATGCCAAAAGAGGGTGATGTCACCACACCGCGTCAGTGCAATTTTTGCGGTAACAGTTTGGCGGAGTATCGCGGTGTCCTTGAAACTAAGCCTAGCTTAGCGACAACCAGTGATGGTAATACTGAATCAGCCCAAGAATTATTCTTTTGCAATTATGAGCATCAGGCAGACTTTCACGCAGGCAAGACTTACAAACCTTATGCGTAAGCAGATAGATAAAAACGATTGACCATAAAAAAGCGCTTAGTATGGATGAACTAAGCGCTAACAGGCTGAACGGCTCTCTATCAGACTGTCTATCCTTTCGAATAACCTGTCTGCTGATACAACGCCGCGACTATTACAAAATAGAGTGGGCGTCTTTCATGATTTTATTTAGCAATGCCTGTGATTGCTTATCTTTTTGCAAGCGGTCTTCATCACTTCTTTGGTTGGCATGGATTTTTTCGTATAAATTCAAGCAGCACAGCACCAGTATGCTTTCTTGACTGAGGCTTGGTGCATCTCGCTTTAGATCAAGCGCATAGTTATTGATATAAGAGACCGCCGATAGTAGCTCTTCTTGCTCATGAACGGGACAAAAAATTGGATAAGTCACGCCAGCAATCGCGATATCGACTTTTTTGATCTGGGGCTCAGCCGCTTTACCATTGGCTTGAGACGATGTGCTGGATGTGCTCGCCCCCGATTGAGTGGATTTTTGTACGGCTACGTCTTTATTCGGTGCTTGAGTATTTTGTGATGGGTTATTTTCTGGCTGTTTTTCTATAGCGTTGCTTTGGTTGTCGGTCATGATACATCCTACAATGTTTGGTCAGTGGAATGAGTGATAGAAGTCGCGTTAGGGTGTTTCATAAACCACCCGTTTTTGCTATTGGTTGTCGCAACAGATTAGCTTTCTGCTTGATCGATGCGGGTTAAGCGTTGCAAGACGACTTGCGTACGCTCTGCTGCCAACTGATTCTTCTTTTGCAGTTCACTGTTTTGTTGTTTGATATTGCTATACTGCTGCTTTAATTCATTATTGTGCTTTTGCAACTCGCTATTTTGTTGTTGTAATTGGCTGATTTGTTTTTGTAGTTTGTCTTGTTCTTCACCAATCATATGGTGCGCTTCAGCAAGGCTTTGATAGCGCTTGTCGAGGTCATTTAATTGTTTTTTTGCGCCATCACGCTCGCTGTGGCTGGCATCAAGCTTGTTTTTTAGAGCAGAGACTTCTTTTGCATCGCTAACAGGGTGTTGTTTTAGGCTGCTAAGTTCAGCACTGACAAGCTGATACTGTTTTTTGATGTCGAGTACCATTTTTTCTAATATTCTAAGTTGATCATACATAGTCAGTTTTTATCCTTAACAAGTAAGCGTGAATGAATTTTGTTCGCTGCATTTAATAATGCCATAGGTGACCGCATAATATCTATATCAACAAAGTAATTACAAGTACGAGGCTTTGTCTTTTTACTTTTATCTATCGATGATTTGTCCCAGACATTTTGTCGTGACTATTTTTATTTTTTGAACAGTAATCAACTACTAGGACCTCTATTATGAATGATAATATCTCTGGCTGGAATACTTGGCTGACTGCGTTTGATGATTGGACCGACGTGTCTATCAGTGAGGTGCACGGCCTGATGACAGGGCTGATGACGGCGTGTAACGCGCCTGATGAGGCCACATGGGCAAAGGTGTTTGAAGAGCTGAGCTTTGCACCGCTACCAGAGGCGGCATTGACGTTGCTGACAGAAGAAGCAGAAGACACGGTGTTTCAGTTAAAAGATAAAGATGATGCCTACGCTTATATGCCGCTGATCCCTGATGATGAACATGATTTATACGAGCGCGTGATGGCATTGAAACAGTGGTCAAACGGCTTTATGACGGGTTTTGGTATTACTGATTGTAATTTGAGTAGCGAAGAGAATGAGATGCTCTCAGATTTGGCTAAAATTGGTGGCATTCGGTTAGAAGAAGAAGAGGATTTTGAGGGGGGAGAGGAGTCTTATCTTTATATCTACGAGTTTGCTCGTATGGTGCCAGTGAGCTTTGCGACGCGTAAGCGCAAGCCTGTAAAAGACATCGCCCTGATTGCTGGACTATCTATCAATGCCAAAACCACCAAAGAGCTACAAGCAGAAGGCAAGTTGCCAAAACCGGTGCCACCCGTGCTTGACGTGATGAATCAGAGTAATCCATCATAAGACAAATCTGATACCTCATAGTTTTTAAGAAATGGCTTTTAAGACATAACTCTTAAAAATCATAATAGGGATATTTTATGATCCAAGATACTAATGACAATGCTAGCAATGACCAACAGTTAAACCCTGCTACGCATCCGAGTAATAGCCTTGATTGGCTGACACGGCTTATCGCTTTCGATACGGTCAGTCGACACTCCAATCTCGCATTGATTCATGATGTGAGAGCGTATTGTGAGCAGCTTGGTCTGACGGTAGATTTGACCTTTAACGAGGCAAAGACCAAGGCCAACTTGTTTGTGACTGTACCCGCTGGCGAAAACGCTGACCAAATTAATAACGGTTTGGTGCTCTCAGGTCATACTGATGTCGTGCCTGTCGATGGTCAAGACTGGACATCAGAGCCGTTCACCGCGACGATACGTGGTGACAAGCTATACGGACGCGGTGCGTGCGATATGAAGGGTTTTATCGCGTGTGCGCTGACAATATTGCCACAAGCTGTACAGCTATCAAGTAGCGGTCAGCTGCGTCGCCCATTGCACCTCGCGCTGTCGTTCGATGAAGAGGTGGGCTGTTTGGGTGCGCCATTGATTTTGGCGGATTTAAAAGCGCGCGGTATCACCCCTGATTATTGCATCGTCGGTGAGCCAACCAATATGGCGATGGTGGTTGCGCATAAAGGTATTGCGGTGTATCGTTGCCGTGTCCATGGTAAATCGGCGCATTCTTCATTGATTGGACAAGGGGTCAATGCGATCAGCTACGCTAGCAAATTGGTGGGCTATGTTGACACGCTTGCTGAAGAACTGAGCGCTCGTGATGACAATGATGCATTGTTTACCGTGCCTTATTCGACATTGTCAGTAGGGACTATACACGGCGGTACAGCCACCAATATCGTGCCCAATCTGTGTGAGTTCACTTTTGACTATCGCAACCTGCCGCACATGACCCAAGACGATATACTAGCGCCCATTCAAGCAAAAGTTGCTGAGTTAAATGCGCAAATGCAAGCGCGTGCGCCTGAGACGGGTATCGAGCTGATGCAGGAAGAGAGTGTTCCTGCCATGACGGATAATAACAGCGCTGAGCTACAATCATTAATAGCAGCTCTGACAGGGGATGATGAGCGTCATAAAGTCGCTTACGCAACGGAAGGTGGTCAGTTTACCAATGCAGGCATCCCTACGATCATCTGTGGCCCTGGTAGTATTGAGCAGGCACACAAAGCGGATGAATATGTTGAACTGATCGAAATCGAACGTTGTGACGGCTTTTTGCAAAAACTATTAGACAGTTGTACTACCAAGTAGCTTATAGAGGTGTCGATACGCTATAAAAGTGGCAAACATATGTATATAATGTGAGAAGTATCAATAATACCGCCTGAATGGCGGTATTTCTTTTTTTGGCGATGTGGCTGTTCGTATAAGAAGCATTTATATATAACAAAGTAGGGGTTAGCTGATGTCTTGGCATCTATTTGCAGTATTTTTCGCAAGTACTTTTTTGATTTCTGCGACACCAGGTCCCAACATGTTGTTGGCATTCCAGTATGGCATGAACTATGGTGTGAAGCGCACATTATGGACGCTGGCAGGTTTGAGCCTTGGGCTATTTATCTTGCTGCTATCGACTTTACTTGGGCTGGATGTGATCAGTCGCCAGTCGCCATGGCTGCTCACAATTATCAAAGCCGTGGGCGCGGCATACTTGGTATATTTGGGCATCAGCTCATGGCGTGATGCGGGTGATGGTAGCTTGATGAGCGATGCCAAAGAGTTAAGTGCTGAGGTTGAGGCCGACTATGGGGCTTTTGAAGGTCAAGCTGGTACACTGCAGCCGCGCTCGCTGTCGAGTGCTGCGGTCAAGACAAGTCCGAGCAATCTCACTTTATTCCGTACAGGGGTTTGGGTATCTTTATCTAATCCAAAAGCGATATTATTTTTCGCAGCGTTCTTTCCTAAGTTTATTAATTTTAGTGCGCCACTATGGCCGCAATATATCTTATTGACCATTGGGCTATTCATGAGCGAAACAATTTGGCAGATTGTCTATACGCTAGGCGGAAAAAAGCTGGCAAGCTGGCTCGATGTTGGTAATCGTTTAGCGTGGCTTAATCGTGGTTGCGGCATTATCTTTATTATAATTGCAGCGGCTTTGTTTGCTGAAGTAATTAATAGTTTTATGCTATAAAAAGTTATTAGACTTCTTGCATAAGTCATCGTCAGCCCTTGTAACTCCGTTAGTTGAAGTCAATAAACTAGTACTTTTGCAAGAGATCTAATAGGTAACTATATGAGCTTAAAACAAACGTTAAAAAAGGCTAAACAAATTGAGAGACAGCTAGACAAGCAGACTGAATCAGGTGCACAGCACTCGCTAGGCGCAGTGAAACCGCGTAATTATCTAGCGCTTGACCCGCTGTTAAGAAAAGGCGGTATTCATGAAAAGGAAGATATCGATATCGTCCGCAAGAAACGTCGCCGTGAGACCAAGCAGCAGCTACGAAAGACAGATTGGTTATCAGAATAGTGATGGTTAACATTCACCCGCAAAAAAGCCGTTCGCTATTATAGTGAACGGCTTTTTTATTCTTATTCAAACTTATAATTTAACCATTGTTACCTTAACAGTTAGGCTAATACTTCGATTAGCTCGCCTTTCACCATATGCGGGCTGACAAAATCGGTGACACGTACGCTGACAATTTTACCAAGCAGCTCATCACTGCGCTCAGGATCGTAAGGGAACATCACCGTACGGGTGTTGTCCGCTGTACCGATTAGGCAATCTGGATGGCGATTCGCGACTTGTTCAACCAAGACGCGAGTCGTTGTACCGACCATCTCATGCGTTTTGGCCAATGTCGAGTCAACGATCACTTTTTGGAACTCAGCCAAACGCGCTTTTTTGGTGGTGAAGCTCACATCATCTGGTAACTCAGCAGCTGGCGTGCCCGGACGCTTGGAGTAGATAAAGCTGTACGAGTGATCGAAGTTCAATTCTTTTGCTAAGTTTAGCGTGTCTTGGAAATCCTCATCAGTCTCACCAGGAAAGCCAATGATAAAGTCGCTTGATAAGTGAATGTCTGGGCGGATGGCTTTGAGCTTATTGATCTGATCGATATACACATCGATGGTATGGTTGCGTTTCATCGCCGCCAAAATCGCGTTTGAGCCACTTTGTACAGGTAGATGCAGATGCGATACCAGCTCTGGCAATTGTGCATAAGCGTCAATGATATCATCGGTAAACTCAAGTGGATGGCTGGTGGTATAACGAATACGTTCCACACCATTGACGTGCGAGACATAATGCAGCAGCTCAGCGAAACGGCAAATACTGCCATCGTCTTTTTCGCCGCGATAGCCGTTGACGTTTTGACCAAGTAGATTGATTTCGCGGATACCTTGCGCGGCAAGGCTATCAATCTCGGCCAGCACATCGTCAAGTGGACGCGACAATTCTTCACCGCGTGTATAAGGAACGACGCAGAATGAGCAATATTTTGAGCAGCCTTCCATGATTGAGACAAAGGCTTTATATCCTTCGACTCTTGGCTCAGGCAAAAAGTCAAACTTTTCAATACTGGGGAAGGATACGTCAATCGTGCCAATACGGTTTTTGGGTGACACGTGGCGCTGATCGTTGGATTGATCATACAGCTCAGGCAGACGGTGCAAGGTTTGCGGGCCAAACACCATATCGACATATGGCGCGCGTTTTTGGATATTATCCCCTTCTTGTGAGGCCACGCAGCCGCCAACGCCAATCACGAGATCAGGACGTTTTTCTTTGAGTTTGCGCCAGCGCCCAAGCTCTGAAAACACCTTTTCTTGCGCTTTTTCGCGGATAGAGCAGGTATTCATCAACAGCACGTCGGCTTCATCAATGTTGTGCGTCACTTGCATGCCGTGCGAGTCACCGAGCACATCGAGCATTTTGTCTGAATCATAGACATTCATCTGACAGCCTTGGGTGGTGATGAATACCTTCTTGGTTGCGGCTTTTTCGACGGGCGCTTGGGCTGAACTTTGCTCCTTGAGTGCAGTGACAGCACGTGCGGTGACAGTCGTCTCAGCAGCAGCATCGTCATCGATGCGGGGATTGAATACAGTAACACTCATAAGGGGAAGTCCATGATTGACCAAAAATATAACGGAGTAGCCGATTAACAGGTGGCGTATTTTATCACAACCCTGTACTAATGTGAAAAATTAGCATAGGCGATGGGTTGTCAATATGATAAATAATTCATAGCAGTATCAATTATTTACTGTGATTAATATTACCATTTATAAAAACTGAGGCTCGTTATCATTTCTATGTTACACCGTGCTCTCCTATTTATTAACAAAAGGTAAAGGAGATAGTTGAAAGCACAATGAGTATAGTATGATGATTGCGATACCCTTGGCGGTACTTAGCGAACCGTTATTCATATATTTATAGAAACATCATAAAGAGAGTCAGTATGACAAAGTTGCGTGTTGCTCATAGCATCAAGGATGAAGAATTTACCAGTCAAAAGCAGACGTCGAAACGACTCACAGTAGGCTCGTTGTGGATAAGTGCATTGAGTGTGGCAACCGCTATAAGCGCGCTTGGTATGTCACAAGTGGCTTGTGCAGAGTTGACGTGGGGCGATGAGGAAAGTTACCAACAAGAGAGCAACTATCAGCAAGACCGTAGTACTGACTCATTTATGGCAGCGGCTATCGCAGCGGATCGTGGGGATGTGGGTGCGCTCTATAATTATGAGCAAATCATGAGCGGTGGTCTATTTGCCATGTATCCAACTTACTGGCGGATGAATCTAGACCTCAATTCACAAAGTTCAGCGGCCGTATCGCAGTTTGTACGCCAGTATCCAGATACGGTTATGGCCGAGAAGCTAGTGGCTGACTTTGCGGAGACTAAAGCGGGGTCGAATGACTACGCCTCTGTCAGACAAGTGGCGAATCTGATTACCAATGCTGATGCCAGTGAGCGCTGCGCTATCGCCCTTGGGTTCAATAATGGCGGTGATACCATGCGTGCCATGGCTGCCAAATCTGATGTTTGGCTAACCACCAAAAAGCAGCCAGCCCTTTGTGACCAGCTAGCGATGGAAATGAATAATAACGCGCTCATTAGCAATCAGGATCGCGCTGCTCGTCTCAAACGTATGTTACGAATAGGCAAAACGGGTGACATCATGGCGCTGTCGTCACGCCTAGGTACGCCGATTGCTTATTCGTCGCTCAGTGAAATTCAGCTCAATCCCTCATCGTTTCTTAGCCGCTTTAGCCGCGAGCCCGCCAGTCAAACCAATCAATACCTATACCTATATGCTATTGGCCGTGTCGCAGATAAATCCTATCGAGAAGCGGCACTGCAGTTAGACTTCGATATCAAGCAAGACAATCAGCGCGCTATAAAGTTATTGAATGACGAAACGCGTCGTTACGCCTATCGTACGCTTGGTGTTAAGCGCATGAACCACAATACCGATGACGGTTTTAATGCTGAAGCAGTAGACTGGTTCCGCAATAGCTTAGATGATGACTTTAACTTTGAAGAAGCGGAAGACTATGCCATGGCGGCAATCCGCTTTGGCCGCTGGGATGATGTGGTTGAAGCTATTTCAAAAATGGATGGTGAAATTCAGAAGGATGGTCAGTGGCAATACTGGCTGGCACGCGCCTATGAACAATCAAGCAATAGCAGTAAGCGCAATACCGCCAAAAAAATGTATCAAAACCTAGCGAAAAATAATGACTACTATGGCTTGATGGCAAAAGACTGGATCGGTCAGCGCTTTGATGCCAGCCGCTTAGGTGGTAGCAATTTGCCTAATGTCAGTACCGCTGACCGCGCGCGCGTGATGCAAGACGCTAACTTTGCTCGTGCATTTGCCTTATATAACTCTGATGCTAGCCGCGCGTATGCCAACCGCGAGTGGAACTGGGCTGTGAAGCAAGCACGCGATAACCGTGATGACAATCTGATCATTGCGGCGGCTCGTCAAGCGTATGACATGGGCTGGCTCGATCGGGCGATTTATGCCGTTGATAATACCGATAGAGTCAATAGCTTGGCACTTTCGCACCCTATGCCGCACCAAGAGTCAGTGGTGCGTTATAGTCAATCAGCAGGCATTGATCCAGCGTGGGCTTATGGCATCATGCGTCAAGAGAGCCGTTTTGTGTCTTCTGCGCGCTCAAACGTGGGCGCCAGTGGGTTGATGCAAATCATGCCTGATACGGCAAAATATATCGCGCGTAACTTAGGTGAGACTTATAGTGCGAGCCGTGCCAATAGTGGTGATACCAATATCCGTTATGGTACATGGTATATGGGTGATATCTTAAGTAAACTGAACTATCAGCCAGTACTGGCAACCGCAGGCTATAACGCGGGTCCTAATAATGCCAAACGCTGGCAACCAACCTATGGCGCAATCGCCGCAGATCAATATGTCGAATCGATTGCCTTTCCTGAAACGCGTAACTATGTCAAACACGTGATGGAAAACGCTACTATCTATAGCAGTCTGCTGGGTCGTGGTCAGCCAATCAGTCAACGTATGGGTACAGTACCTGCTGCTTTTTAATCAGTGAATTCGTATTTAATAGACCACTAGCTTTTATAGTTAACGGTCTATTTTTTATGGGCTAAATGGCAGCAAGTCTTAGTATTTTATACAATAAATACTGAACTTAATTTTGCAATTGTTGACGAGCACGACAACGTTTACGTTTTTGCTATAGATTAAAAAAGACATTTTGTTACCATTGCTTTAATTGACGTTTATGTTCTTCAGTCTTGTTCTTAGATCGCTATGTGTTTAATGCTGTTAGCACAATGATTTAAGTGATAGCCCATGTTTTATCATTGCTAATTGCTCCCAGCCCTATGATCAAAAAATACTTCAAACTGCCTGTATTATCGAAAACTCGGCAACCGTTACTGATTCAGGTGCCCCGGTCATCTAATACGAAAGCAGAAACAAGCTCAAAATTTAAGACATCCAGTTTCTTGGTGCAGTTCCGTGGAAGTTTGAAAAATAGGCATCATATGGGTAAAGTTAATAAAACGACGAGTTTTGGTGCTTTATTAATCATACAAGGTCTTATGCTTACGCCAGCATATGCGGCGAGCACGGTCAAAGCTGGCCAGCGCGTATTGATGGTCGAGATGACCCCCGCGCTATGTAGCATGCAGCCGACAAGAGCCCGCATGCGTCAATGTCTAGAAGGCTATTCGTTAACAGTTTCAGGCTTAGACATGGGCTACGGCGAACGCTGTGGTCGTGGTAGCGAGCCACGTTTGACACCACTACAACTAAAGGTTGTCAATCGCATCATGCCTGATACGACAGTACGTAGCCAAACGTGGCAGCGCTATGGTGCTTGTAGCCCACTGAGTGCCAGTCGCTACTTCCGACAAATCACTAACTACGCTGGTGAACTAAAGCTTCCTAACGAGCTGAATACGGGCAACAGTTATACAGTCTCTAAATCTCGATTTATTAGTCAAATGACGCGCCTAAATAGTGGTATGTCATCAAATAGTGTCGATCTCATTTGCCAAGAAGGCAGTCGTCGTCAATCGATACTGACGGATATCCATGTGTGCTATGAGGGTAGCAGTTTTGGCACTTGTCACAATGTTGTAGATAACTGCGGCAGCCAATTCATCATTTCGGGTGGTAAGTAGGTGTTGCCGTACTCCAACATGGACACTGGCCGCTGTACTATTCGGGTATGAGCGCTGCTTTTTTTGCAGGCTGTGTTGCTATGCTCTCTCTTTGGTGATTGTTTATGGCCGTGTTTTAGCCTTTACTCGCTGTCTTTTACCTTGTTTTATCCGTTTTTTTAAACGCTGGTAGCCTCAGTACTTTTGTGACCCCATCGATTATTTTGTATAAAATGTAACAATATAATCCGTGAGAATCCGCGGCAAGCCTCTGATTGTCTCTAGACGATTTGCCAAACGAAGTGCTACACTAGCTCTCGGTTTAGCGCTGCCTTTGTGCAGCAAACAAGTCGATATCTAAAAAGATAATCATCTATTACAATCATGAATGATCTAATCATCAATTAGGGAGTATTCAATGTCAATGAAACAGCCTTTACGTGTTGCCGTCACTGGTGCCGCCGGTAATATCAGCTACGCGATGCTATTTCGTATTGCATCTGGCGAGATGCTAGGTAAAGATCAGCCAGTTATTTTGCAATTGCTTGAAATCACACCAGCGCTTGATGCCCTAAAGGGTGTGGTCATGGAACTAGAAGACTGCGCATTCCCATTGCTTGCTGGTATTGTCCAAACTGATGATGCAAATGTGGCATTCAAAGATGCTGACTACGCGTTACTCGTCGGTGCCCGTCCACGTGGCCCAGGTATGGAGCGTAAAGATTTGCTAGAAGCCAACGCTGCGATTTTCTCAGCACAAGGCAAAGCATTAAACGAAGTCGCTAGCCGTGATGTAAAAGTATTGGTCGTCGGTAACCCTGCCAACACCAACGCGCTAATCGCTCAGCGTAACGCACCAGATCTTGATCCACGTAACTTTACTGCCATGACTCGTCTAGATCACAACCGTGCGATGGCACAGCTGGCCGAAAAAACTGATAGCACTGTCAATGACATCAAAAACATGACCATCTGGGGCAACCACTCATCGACCCAGTATCCAGACCTAACGGCTGCGACTGTCAATGGCAAACCAGCGCTAGAGTTGGTTGATCGTGATTGGTACGAAAACACGTATATCCCAGAAGTACAGCAGCGCGGCGCGGCCATCATTAAAGCTCGCGGCGCCTCATCTGCAGCTTCTGCTGCCAACGCTGCTATCGCCCATATGCGCACGTGGGCACTCGGTACTGACGAGAACGACTGGGTCTCTATGGGTGTTTACTCAAATGGCGAATATGGTATCGCTGAAGGCCTTATCTACTCATTCCCATGCACATGCAAAAACGGCGACTGGTCTATCGTAGACGGCGTTGATGTGTCATCAGAATTCTCAAAAGAGAAAATGGCCGCCACTGAGCAAGAGCTGAGCGAAGAGCGTGATGCAGTAGCACACCTACTACCATAAGCTAAGCAGTTATATAGCTGTCTTAACTTAAGTAATGAGTGAAAAAAAGCCCTCTTAATCTTAATATAGGAGGGCTTTTTTATGTCTATAAGTTTTTTTATCCAAAAGATATGATGAAATAAAAAGTAATCTATCGCATCTCTTGAAATGGCAATATCTGTTTGCTTCCTATACAATTGATAACGTTAGATAAACGTTGATTAACAGCTATTAGCACAAAGCTTGCTACAATAAATGGGTTAATTTGAATAATAAGCACAATTACCACTACACAATTTAAGGAGAAAAGTATGTTGGGTGAGCCAGAATATAATATGAATGAGCTATTTGCTCAGTTAGGTCTAGATAGCTCTGATGAAGCAATTGATAAGTTTATCGCAGACAACCAGTTATCAAGTGAAGAGAAGTTGATAGAAGCTGATTTCTGGACCGATAGCCAGCGTATGTTCTTGCAAGAAGAATGGCAAAACGATGCAGCATGGGTAGAGACGATTGATGAGTTAAATGTACGAATGCATCCTGATGCCTAAAAGCTGATATAAAAAACCTAATATAGTGAACCGACCCCCATAAGTTGGACACAACTTATGGGGTATTTTTATACGTTACGATCTAGACTTTAAGCTTCAAGTCATCGCATACTATCGTCAAGGACATACCGGAATCGCAACAGCAAAAAAGTTTGGACTTGATAAAATGTAAGATACGTCTGACTGCTAAACTTGGTTATTACGCCATTCTAGTAGGTCAGTGACATCTTGATGAATACCGGCTTTCAAGGCGTCCAAACCATCGTAGCGACGCTCACCATGCAAAAAGTGCAAGAAGCGCACTTCTAGATTCAACCCGTACAAATCTGCTTTTAGTTTGGGAAAGTGTACTTCCAATCGCCAGTCATCACCTTTATCAACAGAGGGTCTTTTGCCAATGTTAGCGGTACCGAACAAACTATGTGGACGCAAACCTGCGACGCCTATATTGTTATCAGTAGCCAGCTTTATTAAACCATCAGGTATGACCTCTCCATTCTCATCTAAACTGACGACATCAACGGCAAAAATACCGTGCAAAGCGGGTTTTATTCGCTGCAAATCAATATTGGCAGTAGGAAAGTCCATAGTGCGACCAATTTGATCGCCACGGACGACCGACCCCGTAATGGCGTAGTCGCGATCCAGCAGTATATTGGCAGCATGAATATCACCTGCCAATAGCAAGTCACGGATGCGAGTAGAGCTAATACGTGCAGCCTCATTATTGACATCATTCAAGTGGTCGTTGTCAATATTGCTATCAGTGATGGTATGTAGGTTAGTCACATCCAAACCATAATCGCGCAAAAACTGACTATCGCCAGTACGATCATGACCGAAGCGGAAGTCGTCACCTAGTACCAGCGCTTTTACATTTAAGCGCTTGGCTAATATATCGGCAAAGGCTTGTGCTGATAATGAGCGAAAGTCCTCATCAAAACCTGCCACCACTAAGGTTTTAACCCCATGTTGTGCTAGGAGTGCCTGCTTTTCTGCTAGATTGGTCAAACGCGCAGGGGCTTTAGCTGGCTCAAAAAACTCACGTGGTTGTGGCTCAAATATCATGACCGCAGCGTCCAAGTTTTGGGTATGCGCAATATCACGAACTTGTGCCAGCATTGCCTGATGACCAAGGTGTACGCCATCAAAATTGCCAATAGTGAGCACACAAGGCGCTAACTCTACTGGGTCATTAGTAGTAGACGCGGCATTTGATGATGCAATCAGTTGCTCAAGAAAATAGGTTTTCATAAGTTTTCAGCTATGATGAGACCAGATAAAAAACGAAAAAACACATCTATGGTCAAAATTGTTGTGTCGAAAATTAGCCATTATAAAGTAAAATAGCCACACTAACATCCTATAGTCTACGGATAATGCAAGTATGAATGACGCTCTATGAGTTTCATGGTTTGTACATACGTCTATTATCAGTATGACGATTTTTTACTATCATCATGAATACCAATAATAATGCCAATTAATATGGAGACTCTATGTCCGATGTTGCCTTAGATGTCATAGCAACTGCCCCGTTGACACATCAGCTGACCCAGCAGTTTATGGTACAACGTGCCAGTAAAGAAGACTTGGCAGAAGTCTTGGCGATTTATAACCAAAGTATTCCTGGCAAACAAGCAACGGCAAATTTGGCATTAGTAACGCTCGAAGAACGTACAGCTTGGTTCGATGAGCATTTAGACAGTCCAACGAGACCTATTTATGTAGTCAAAGCATTACTAGAAGGTGATGCCGATAGACAGAGTACAAAACTACCAATTGTTGCATGGGGCAGTTTCAGTGATTTATATGCGCGTACCGCTTATCATATCAGCACTGAAATCAGCATCTATCTGAACCAAGATTATCAAAGTAAAGGGTTGGGCAGTCTGTTGACACGCTGGATGTTGACGCAAGCGCCCAGTTTAGGAATCAGAAATATCGTTGCCCTTATCTTTGCCCACAATCAGCCAAGTTTGGGACTGTTCCGTAAACTTGGCTTTGAGCAGTGGGGATATATGCCAGAAGTTTGCGATATGGACGGGTTTATCGCTGATGTCGTAATGCTTGGTAAAGCCGTGGCATCGGACAACATTGCAGATAATTAGAGCAAAATGTCTTAACCCAAAATTTTCCATTGACCATCTATTTTTTGTAGTTGATAGGTCAATGGTGCAGGGTCGCTTTGTCCTTTGAGCATCAACTCGCCCGTAATAGTAGCGCGCGTTTTGTCATCATTGTACGTTGTATCAGTAATCGTCACGCCATCGACCGTTTGTTGAAACGCCGATTGAGTGTTGGCAAGCTCTTGCTCAAAATTTGCCATATCTACTTGATAGTAGCCTGCCGCATCCTTCACATCACCATAATACAAGCTATTTAGTGCTTTTTTGACCGTGTCCTCTGGCGTACCCGCTTGAGTTGGATTGGTCACTAGGCTTTTTTGGTTAATCGGAGCAGTGACTGGATTGATATTGTCATTATCAATGGTCGTTGTATTCTCAGTATCATCTGTGACTTGAGTCGTTTCACTTGTGCTATCTGCTGTCTCTTTTTGCTCAGCTGTGTCTTCTTCTGAAGTATCAACGACAGCTGCAACCTCTTCATTGTTGGTAGCAGTTTCAGTGTCTGCAGACTCATTGTTGCTGCAACCGCTCAGCAGTAGTCCAGTACCGAGTACACCTGTTGCAAGGAGAAGCGGTAAGCGCTGTAAGAGTGGCTGTTTCGTTGTCATATCAAACCTCAAATGTCAGTTATTCATTAATAGGTCATTATGACAACGATTGGTGGCAAGCATTGTCAATTCTGATGATAGGCTTGTTTTGGTTTCGTAAGCCAAGCTCATGCCTATATCTACTTTTGCTTATCCGTGTTTGAGCTGGCGAGGACGGACACCTGTCGCTAGCAATACCACGCCATAGACGAGCGCTCCGGCGACACACATAATCACGAGTGCGATGATGCGTTGCCACTGGGCTTCATCAGTAGGGAAGTAGGGCAACATGAGATAAAGTACGCCGATCATGGAGCCAGTTGAAATGGCAAACTGTGTGAATAGTTTGTTCCAATGGGGGCCAAAACGGAAAATATCGCGCTTATGTAAGAAGTAATAGAGCAAGCCTGCGTTTACGAACGCTGCGCCCGTCGTTGCCAAAGCCAGGCCACCATGTAATGGCATTTCTAAGAAATAAAATATCCCGATAAAAATGACACTAAATACCATGTTGGCAATAACAGAAATGATGCCGATTTTGACAGGTGTTCTGGTGTCTTGACGCGCAAAAAATGCAGGGGCAAAGATCTTGATCAGCATGAATCCTAAGATACCACCTGCCATACTACGCAATGCCAGCGCACTCATCTGCGCATCACGTAAGGTGAACTCACCACGTAAGAACAGGGCTTGCATCAGCACATCTGCGAGTACAAAGAGCGCAGCCGAGGCAGGCACACCGACCAAAATGATAAGGCGCGCGGCCCAGTCGATGGTCTTTTTGAAACTAACATCGTCTTTTTGCGCTTCACTTTTTGACAGACTTGGTAATATGACCGTACCAATCGCTACACCAATTAGCCCTAGTGGTAGCTCGCTCATACGCTCAGCTGCGTAGAGCCAAGACACCGAACCACCAATCATCAATGAGGCAAAAACGGTGTTCAGCAATAAGTTAATCTGAGTGACAGACACACCAAAGATAGCCGGCAGCATTAATTTTAGAATGCGGCGAACGCCCTCGTGCTGAAAGTCAATCTTGGGCGCGACCAGTAGTTTTTGTTGCCATAGCTGAGGCAGTTGTATTAAGAATTGCAATAGTCCTGCGATCGCCACGGCATAGCCAAGCGCCATAATAGGCGTATCAAACATCGGCGCAAAAATCAGCGCACCACCAATCATACATAAATTCAATAGGACTGGGGCAAAGGCGGGCGCAGCAAAACGGCCATAACTTTGCAAAATACCACTGGCAAAAGCCGTCATAGAAATAAACAGCAAATAAGGAAAGGTAAGGCGGAGTAATTCAGCGGTAATGGCAAATTTGTCAGGTTGATCGGCAAACCCGGGGGCAAACAACGTCACTACCCAAGGCGCGATTAAGATAACAACAACTGTCAGCATCGACAACACCAGCAAGAGTGCGCCCGAGGTGCGACTGACTAAAATCTGTACTTGCTGTAAGCTGTACTTTTCCTTGTACTCGGACAGCACAGGAACGAATGCTTGGCTAAACGCCCCTTCAGCAAACAGTCGTCGCAAAAAGTTTGGGATTTTGAAGGCGACCAAAAAGGCGTCCATCAAACCGCCAGCTCCAAAAACCCCTAGCAATACGACATCGCGTACCAAACCTAAAATACGCGATAACATGGTCATGCTGCTGACCACCATGGTTGAACGAAATAACCGACTTTTTGCCATGAGAACCTATCTTGCTAAGTTGTGTACAGGGTTGTGTAAGAGCTAGTGTGCTGATTTGCTGTTGCAAAAAAACTGACGAATTATAGCACTTTCATCACTGAGATAAATGGATTGGATGTGGAAATCATTTTTGCAGTGATAAAGAGTTATTTCGTAATAACCCTGCAACTAGCTCCCGCAACCTTGCCCATTCAAAATAATCACCAGGATCCGTCTTACGCCCTGGCGCAATATCACTGTGCCCTGTCAAATGTCGCTGCGTTTTCGGGTACGCTTCATAAATAGCCGCGATTACCGCTGCGAGCTTCTCATATTGAGCGGAAGTGAAGGACACAAAATCTGACCCTTCAAGCTCAATGCCAATGCTATAATCATTACATTCAGGTCGGCCTAAGTAGCTAGAGCGTCCAGCGTGCCAAGCGCGTTCGTTAAAATTGACAAACTGAGTGATAGCCCCGTCACGCTCAATAAACAGGTGCGCTGACACTTCTGCGCCTTTGATTGTCTGAAAATAAGGGTGCGCATCCCAATCTAATCGATTAGTGAATAATGCTTTTACATAATGCGTGCCGCTAGAGTCGCACGCACCAAACTCATTGGGTGGTAGGCTAATATTATGAATAATGATTGCATCAATACTTAGACCTTTTGGCCTGATATTGTAGTTTGGTGAGGCCAGCCAAGTAGCGGCTGACAGCAAACCATCTGTGATTGTCATTGGCAATGTAGATAATGATGAATCGGGCATAAAGCTCTCTTTTTATAACAGTATTGGTGATGTTGTGATAGAAAGTTTATCAAAGTAGTTAGATGGTCGCAGCTTGCTTATATCATTTGAGTCTCTAGCAGAATAAACCTTCACAGCGCGAATAGCGTATAAATAATAACGTGTGAGAGCCTGCCTCATGTCTATAAAACCGATGTCTACGTCTGGAACTTATACTCTAATAACCATTGGTCAGCGAGCGCGACTGCCATTGGCGATAGCGGCGCTATTGTTTTCTGCAAACACGCAGGCATTTTTACCGACGCCCTTATTAGTCACGGAAGGAGCGCTCTCATCTGAATTATCAGATAGTACGTCACCTCGTGACGCTGAAGATGCTGTTCGCATTGAGACATCTACTCTCAGCAATACTGGAAACAATACTCAAAATAATACTGCGTCTGGGTCAGATATGGCGACAGAGCAGTTACTGGCAACATGGCGTCGACAGGCAAAAACTGACAATCTAGCACAGCATACAATATGGCGACGCTTATTGTATTTTTACGATGATCAAAGCAGCATTTTATCTAAAAAGAAAACGGAGAGTCTGGTCGATGATCCACGCTTTTTTTTGAGTGATAACGGTCAGCAGGATTCAGCCGCAGAATTAGACGCGACACTAGTCGCACTGGCAAAAGAATTCACATCGCAGACAACTGGTAATAACCAAGCAAACATTCATATAAAAACTCAAGCCAATAATAATTCCGTTCTGTGCCGTTTCCCAGCACGAGTGGCATGGCTAAAAGAGACGCTGTCTATCGATGATGCGAGTCTATCGGCTGAGTGTCCAGAGCTGGATGACTGGATGGCGACATTGGCGCCTGAGCAGTTATCCATTGTGTTTGCTGAGGAGTATCTGGACAATCCACTCTCTGCCTTTGGTCATACGTTATTGCGCATTGATTCAAAATCGAGCGTAGCAGATCCCAATCAAATCAGTCAGGCGTATGCGCTCAATTATACGGTGGACGGTGATCCAAACGATAGCTTTCCAATCTATGCGACCAAATCCATGATTGGCAGTTATGACAGCGCTATCGAGATTGATCCTTATCCCCAAAAGCTCGCAAAATATCTACAAGACGATGAGCGTGATACGTGGACGTATCAGTTGAATCTGACATCTAGTGAAGTACAGCAGGTTATACGCCATGTTTGGGAGACCAAAGCGCTAAAAATGCCGTATTACTTCACCACGGATAATTGTGCTTCTGAGATTCTGCGCCTGATTGACGTTATTCGTCCTCAGCAGAATTTATTGAAGCAACTGGCTTATGTGGTCGTGCCCTCTGATGTCATTCAGTTATTAAACAGTCAAAATCTTTTGGCAAATACCACTTATACCCCGGCCGACAACACGTTGCGTCAAGCTCAGCTTAATGACGCTAAGCAACAACGCGCGCAGTTGGGTTATCATAACAGCGCCAAACAAACCTTAAATGAGATAAAATCGGCACAGCTTAATCCTGTATCAAGCCTATCAGATGATGGACAACGGTTACGCAAACGTCAAATCGAGGTATCGGATAATAATCCAATAGATAGGCATCCACTACAGTTGGGAGTGATAGCTATCGGTCAGCGCGGTGACAATGACTATATCGATATTGGGTTTAGAGCAGGATTTCATGATACGCTTGACCACGCGTCAGGGTATTCACAGTTTTTTAATTTAGAAGGGGTAGCTGCGACCTTACGTCTATATGACACAGATGATGATAAGCCCAATCAACCAGACAGCGTGGTCTTGCAAAATGCGACTTTGATTCGTGGACGCTCTTTTAATCCTATCAATGCTGGCAAAAAAGGCAAAACGTGGGGTGCAAGCATTGAGGCGACGCGAGTGAATGATGGCTCACAAGAGGGCGGGCGTGATCATCTGGTTGGGAGTGTGGGTTATGAGACGGGCTGGTCGTGGGCATTTGGTACGCCAAGCAGTGGTACGGGTGAGATGCCGCCACAACTATGCTATACGTTTTTGGCAGGGTCAGCACAAGCAGGGCGCGGTATTAATAAAGGCTTTCGGGTAGGGGCAGGTGTCAATGCAGGCTGTCGTTATCAGATTAACAATCAGTTACGCGCGCAAGCTGAATTGCAATTACCATATTGGTATCATGGCAGCAGCGATGAGTCCAACGTTCGTGGTCATTATTGGCAACCGATCTCAAGCGTCGGGCTACAATATGACATTGATAAAAAACAAGCATTACGTATCAATGCCAACTATGACTGGCAAGAGCGCGTCGATGCGAATGAGGATATACAGCTGTCATACAGACGGTATTTTTAAGTATAGTCGAACCACTATTAAA